>JAYVST010000170.1:0-10451 GCA_043775255.1 Burkholderiales bacterium | reverse complement strand
CTGGGCATCGCCGAACTCTTGCTCGACACCGAATTGTCGACCGAACAGCGCGATTACGTGGAGACGATTCTGCGTTCCGGCCAGGCGCTGCTGGAGATACTCAACGACATCCTCGACCTGTCGAAGATCGAGGCCGGCAAGCTCGACTTGGAGTCGATCGCCTTCGATCCGGCGCAGGCGCTGAGCGACGTGATCGCACTGTCAGGGCCGCGCGCGTCGGCCAAGGGTCTGGTGCTCGCCGCAGAAGTGGCGCCTGCGGTGCCGCGCGACGTGATCGGCGACCCCGGCCGACTGCGCCAGGTGCTGTCGAACCTGATCGGCAACTCGCTCAAGTTCACCGACAGCGGCGAAGTCAGGGTCGAGGCGGCGCTGGTCTCGGAGACCGACGAAGAAGTGGTGCTGGGCTTCACCATCACCGATACCGGCATCGGCATGACACCGGAGCAGCAGGGCAAGCTGTTCCGTCCTTTTACCCAGGCCGACACCTCGACCACGCGGCGCTTCGGCGGCACCGGCTTAGGCCTGGCGATCTGCCTACGTCTGGTCGATACGATGGGCGGGGGCTTCGAGGTCAAGAGCGAACCCGGCCAGGGCTCCAGCTTCAGCTTCACGGTGCGCTGCAAGCGCGCGGCCGCCGGCGCCGCTCGCGCAGCCGCGGCGCAAGACCAGACAGCGCGACGTTTCACCGGACGCGTCCTGGTGGTGGAAGACAACGTCGTCAACCGCAAGGTCGCGCGTGCCACCCTCAAGCGCTTCGGCCTCGAAGTGCTGGAGGTCGAGAATGGCAGTCTGGCGCTCGACCTGCTGGCGCACGAGACGGTCGACCTGATTTTCATGGACATGCACATGCCGGTGATGGACGGCATTGAAGCGACCCGGCGCATCCGTGCCGCCGAAGCCGCCGGGGAACTCACCGGACGGCGCGCGATCGTCGCCATGACCGCCAACGTTCTCAAGGACGCGGTGGCGACCTGCATCGAAGCGGGCATGGACGGATTTTTGCCTAAACCGTTCGCGCGGCGCCAGATGGTCGAAGTGCTGACCCGCTGGTTGGGCGCCGGGGCGCCGGCCGCAGCGGCTGCGCCTGCCACGCAGGCTGCGCCGCTTGTGGCGCCGCCGGTCGAAAGGTCAAGCGTGGCGGTCGATGATGCGATATTCGCGCTGCTTGCCGAAACCATGGGTGACGATCTGGGCGTATTGCTGGACGACTTTGTCGACAGCACCACGCAGATGCTGGCGTCGCTCTCTGCCGGCCCGGAGCGCGACGACATCACACTGGTGATGCGGCATGCGCACACCCTGAAATCGAGCGCCGCGATGGTGGGCGCGCAGCAGCTGTCGGCGCAGGCCAAGCGCTTGGAGGCCGAGGCCAAGGGCGGCGCCGTCGCCGATCTGGACGGCGCCCTTGCGCAAATGCGCTCGGAGTTCGACCGGGTGCGCGCCGCGCTGGCGACCGCGGCGACCGTCAGCCGACAGGCCGTCAGTGTCTGAACGACGTCTGCTGCGCTTGACGGCGCTCCTGGCTCCAGACCTCCGCACGCCATCGGGCCATCTTCGCTACGCCAACCCGTACGCCGACGATGGCGGCACCGACGAACCGGAATCCGAACCCGGACTGTTCGACAGG
This sequence comes from Burkholderiales bacterium, assembly GCA_043775255.1. Lineage (GTDB taxonomy): Bacteria > Pseudomonadota > Gammaproteobacteria > Burkholderiales > JAEUOS01 > JAEUOS01. The sequence goes on along the minus strand of JAYVST010000170.1, from coordinate 8,824 downwards.
TGCGCCGCAGACGCCGACATGTTGCAGGAGCCTCACAAATGAAAATACTCGTGATCGACGATTCAAGCAGCCAGCGCCTGTTCCTCAAGGCTTACCTGGGCAAACTGGGCCACGACGTGACCCTGGCCGCCGACGGCAGCGAAGGCGTCAACATGTTCGTCAGCGTCGACCCGGACATCGTCCTGCTCGATGTGATGATGCCGGGCATCGACGGCTTCGAGACCGCGCGTGTGATCCGCGGCGGCAACGATGCCTGGGTGCCGATCATTTTCCTTTCCGGTCGCGGCGAAACCGGAGACATCGCGGCCGGCATCGACGCCGGCGGCGACGACTACCTTGCCAAGCCTTTCGATCCCAAGGTGCTCGAAGCCAAGATCAAGTCGATGACACGCATCGCGCAGATGCGCCGCGTGCTGGTGGAACGGGGCGAGGAGTTGAAGGCCGCCAACGCCGCCCTGTTGCGCTTAATCGACGTCGACGGCCTGACCGGCATCGCCAATCGGCGCCGCCTCGACCGCAAGCTTGCAGAGGAAGTCAGGCGCTGCGGACGCAACTCGCTGCCGCTGGCAGTGCTGCTGCTTGATATCGACCACTTCAAGCGCTTCAACGATACCCATGGCCACTTGGCCGGCGACGAGTGCCTCAAACAGGTGGCGCGCACGCTGGAGAAAAACCTGATGCGTCCAGGCGATCTGGCGGCGCGCTATGGCGGCGAGGAGTTTTGCGTCGTGCTGCCGGAAACCGACGCGGCCGGCGCCCTGCTGGTGGCTGAGCGTCTGCGCCAATGCGCGGCGCAGACGGTGATCGAGACCGCGCAGGGTGAAGCTCGCGTGACCGCGAGCTTCGGTGTGATGGCGGCGGTGCCGGACCGCTCTGCGCTGGCCGATGACTGGCTGCGCCAGGCCGACAACGCGATGTACGTGGCCAAGCAGACCGGGCGCGATCGCATCTGCGCCGCTTCGCTCGAGGGGGCGGCGCAGGCGGCGTAAATCCACGCTCGGCCGGGCGCCGGGCAGCGCCGGTAAAGAAGCATCCGTTAGACTCGGACCACCTGGCCGCGACGTGAACCGCAAATGCGCGTCGCGCCACCGGAAAGCCCGCATCGCATGTCATCCGCCTCAATTCCGAAGCTTGCCGAAGACACGTCGGCGGCCGATGACATCCGCTTGCGCGCCGTGCCGTCATTGCGCATGCTGCTCGTGTCCAGCCTGATCGGCTTGCCCGTACTGGCGCTGATCCTGCCGTTCGCCGGCTTCTTGCGCGAGTCGCTTGCCTTGTGGGGCTTAGTGGCAGTGCTTGGCGTGCTCTATGCGGTGTTGCGGCAAGGCCATGTCGCGCCGGTGTTCAGCGGGCTGGTCGTGGCCCTGGTGACTTACGGCATCGTCGGTATCGCGGTTTACGGAAGTGTGCGCTCGACCGCAGTCTACGCCTTCGTGGGCGCGTTGATCGTGGGCGGCCTGTTCCTCGGGCGGCGCGCAATGGTGGCTACCGTGCTGGCCTGCGTGGCGGCGATCGGCGCCCTGATATTCGCCGAAAGCGCCGGCTGGTTGGGCCCGCCACCGCCGCCGGCGATCGCTCTGGTGCAGTGGATCAACCACGCGGTGGTCTTAGTCCTGATCGCCATCAACATCGGCTTCGCCCATTCGCTGGCGGTGTCGGCCCTGGCGGCGAGCCGCGCCGAACTGGCCGAGCGGCGCGCGATCGAACGGGCACTGGGACGCAGCGAGGAGTTGTTCGAAGCCTTCTTCCGCGGCAACCCCACGCCGCAGACTATCACCCGGGTTGACGATGGTGTCGTCATCGACGTAAACGAAGCCTACCTGCGCTTGTTCGAGCGCCGGCGCGACGAGCTGGTCGGCCGCACCGGCGCCGCAGTGTGGTGCGTGCCGGAACAGCGCACCGCCTTCATCGAGGAGGTCGCGCGCTGCGGTTGCGTCGCCGACCGGCGCTCGCGTCTTCGCCGCGGCAATGGCAGCGAGTTCGACGCCATCATCTCGTCGGAGGCGCTGGAGTGGCGCGGCGCGCGCCACTTGTTCTCGACCATCACCGATGTGAGCGCCGAGGCTGCCGCCAAGCTGGAACTGGAGGCGCGGGTGCGCGAGCGTACTGCCGCACTGGAATCCTCCAATCGCGAACTGGAGGCATTCTCGTACGCGGTCTCGCACGACTTGCGCGCACCCTTGCGAGCGATCGACGGGTTCGTCGGCATCCTTGAAGAGAACCTGCGCGATCGCTTGACTGCGGCTGACCAGGCCTTGATGCGGCGCGTGAGCGCCAACTGCACCCGCATGGATTTGCTGATATCCGACCTGCTCGACCTTTCGCGCATCGCTCGCATGGAAGTACGGCGCGAACAGATCGACCTCTCGAACTTGGGCAGCACCGTTTGTGCACAATTGCAGATCGACCAGCCAGACCGGCAGGTGCGGATGCGCATCGCACCGGGGCTGGCCGCCTCGGGCGACCCCGCGCTGGTGCGCATCGTGCTGGAAAACCTGCTCGGCAACGCCTGGAAGTTCACCGGCCGCACGCCTGATGCCGAGATCGAATTCGCTAGCGAAGCCGGCGCGGCGGGCGAGCAGGTATTGCTGGTGCGCGACAACGGCGCCGGTTTCGACATGCGCTATGCCGGCAAGCTTTTCACCGCCTTCCAGCGCATGCATCGGCAGGACGAATTCGAGGGCTCCGGTATCGGCCTGGTGACGGTGCAACGCATCGTCGCGCGCCATGGCGGCCGGGTCTGGGCGGAGGGGCGGATCGGCGGCGGCGCCACCTTCCGCTTTACATTGGGCGACACCCCAACCGGGGGGCCGCGCCCATCGGGGAGCATCAGCCAGGGAACATCTACCGGAGGGCGGCATGGCGCATCCTGAACGATGCGGCGAACTGTGGCTGGTGGCCGACATTGGCGGCACCCACCTGCGCGCGGCGCTGTCCGACGCCGGCACGCCGATCCATACCTTGCGCGAGATGGACTGCGCTGCATTTGCGGGCCCGGGCGCGGCGCTCGACGCCTACCTGGCGCAAACCGGCGCCAAGCCGGTGGCCGCCTGTCTAGCGGTGGCCGGCCCGGTCGCCGGCGACGAATTCCGTTTCACCAACAATCCCTGGGCGTTCTCGCAAAAGGCCCTGCGCGAGCATCTGGGAGTGCGGCGCTTGCTGCTAGTGAACGATTTCGAGGCGCTCGCCCTGGCGCTGCCGTCGCTGGCGGGCAGCGACCTGCACCCGCTGGGCCGCCGAATCCCGCCCGCAGCGGGACGCCTGCCCTTGGCCGTGCTGGGCCCCGGCACGGGCCTCGGCGTGGCGGCCCTGGTGCCGCATGCGCATGGCTGGACCGCGCTGCCCGGCGAAGGCGGGCATCTCGGCTTCGCCCCGCAAGATGATCTCGAACGCGAGATCGACCGTGTGCTGCGGCGCGCGGTCCCACGTGTGAGCAACGAAACCATCCTCTGCGGCGCCGGACTGGTAGCGCTGTACCGTGCGCTGGCCGCGATCGAAGGCCGGACCGGCGTGCCCGATATAGTGGCCGCTGACATTGCGCAGCTGGCACTGGCCGGGACGCAAGCCCTGGCGCTTCGCGCGGTCGACGTTTTCTGCGCCGTACTGGGCGCGGTGGCGGGCGATGTCGCGCTCCTGACCGGCGCGCGCGGCGGCGTTTTCATCGGGGGCGGCATCGCGCCGCGCCTGCTGCCACTGCTGGAGGCGAGCCGTTTTCGTATGCGCTTCGAAGACAAGGGCGTGCAGCGCGACTACGCGGGCGCCATCGCCACGTCCGTGATTGTCGCGCCGGTCCCGGCGCTGGCGGGGGCGCTGGTGGCCTTGCAGGCGACCGCCTGACTTCTTTGCGACACGTACCTACCGCCCGGCCGCACGCATCGCCGCCGCGAGGGCGACCCAGCGCGGGTCGTTTTCAAGATCGTCGATCGCTAAGCCGACCTTGCGGCGCCAGTTCGGATACTCGCGATAGGTGCCGGGGATGTTGATCGGCAGGGCTTCGCCGGCGATGTCGTCGAACTGCACGACCGCCAGCATGGCGCGGGTTTGGCCGACAGCCGCATGCAGGGCGTGGGTTACGGTGCCGACATCGTCGCGATTGGCCGGCGCCAGACCGATCGCGGCGAGCAGGTTCAAAAGGCCCTGTTTCTCCGGTTCGCGCCGCGCCGCTTCGGCAGCGCGCAGATGCGCTTCGGGAAACAGGCCCAGCGCAGCGCGGCGCGCGATGTCCTCGCCGCTCCAGTATTCCGCGATGGTCGGCATGTCGTGGGTGACGGCCATGGCGAGCGCCTGTGGCGGATAGTCGTTCGGGTGCTTGAACGAGCCGTCCCCCTGCCAGTGGCGCTCGAACTGCAGCACGCGGTATGAAAGCAGGCCGCGCGCTGCCAAGGCTTCGCGCAGGCCGTCGGGCACCGAGCCTAAGTCTTCACCCACCACCATGCAGGCATTGCGGCGGCTCTCCAGCGCGACGATGCCGGCCAAGACCTCGAAGGCGTTGCGCACGTAGCCGCCGGCGGCGCCTTTGCGGCCGGCGGGAATCCAGAACAGGCGGGTGAGCGCCATCACGTGGTCGATGCGCAGGGCGCCGGCAGCGCGCATGTTGGCCTTCAGGAGCGCGGCCATCGGCGCGTAGCCGGCGGCTTCCAGGGCGCGCGGCTTCCAGGGCGGCAGGCCCCAGTCCTGACCTTCGCGATTGAGCATGTCGGGCGGTGCGCCGACGCTGGCGCCGGCGGCAAACAGCGCCTGGGCGCTCCAACCCTCGGCGCCGTCGTCGGCGGCGCCCACGGCGAGGTCGCGATACAGGCCGATGCGCATGCCGGCGGCGCGCGCGGCGGCCGCAGCCGCCGCCAGCTGGATTTCGGCCTGCCATTGCAGGTACTGCTGGAATTCGACCATCGTTTCGTTGGCGGCGCAAAAGGCGTGCACGGCGGTGCTGTCCGGGTCGCGCAGCGCGACGGGCCAGTCGCGCCAGCCGGGCAGGCGGCCCTGCGCCTGGAGCAGGGAAAGTCGCAGCGCCTCGAACGCGGCGTGGCAGGCAAGGTCGCGGCCGCCACGGCGGACAAAGGCGCGGAAATTGGCCACCCAGGGGTCGCTGGGCGCGCGCTGGCGGAAGCGCAGGTGCAAGGCGTGCAGCACCGGCAGTTTGAGGGCGCTGACCGCCGCGTGATCGACTAAGCTCGCAGCGCGTGCTGCCGCCAGCCGGGCGCGGAAGTCGGCGGACGCAACCAGTGCATGCGCCTGCTTGCAATCGGCGAAATCCGCCACGGCCTCGACGTCGATGGCCATCGGGTCGAGCATCAGGCGCGAGGAGGGCGCGTAGGGACTGGCCTCGTCAGGGCGTGCCAGGTGTCGCGCATGCAGCGGGTTCAAGCCGATCAGCGCGGCGCCGGCGCGCCCGGCGACCTGCGCCAGATGCGCCAGATCGGTGAAGTCGCCGATGCCCCAGTTGCGTCGCGAACGCAGCGCGTAGAGCTGCACCGCCAGGCCCCAGCAACGAGCGCCCTCGGCCAGAAAGGCGGGAATGTGGCAGCGCGCCGGTACCGCGATGATCGCGCAGTGTGCCTCCAGTGCCGGCAGGTGCAGGCGGTGATAGCCCGGCGGCAGGACGGCGGCAGGCGTCAGGCGAAAACGGGCCCGGGGCGCGCCGTCGATGCTGCGCTCGCCTGCGTCGTGGATTCTTTCCAGACGCGCCAGGCCGGACATGGTGGCGCCGGATTCAAGCGCAACGATCCAGACGATCTCTTGTGCGCCGTCGCCCGGCGCGAGGCTGATTTCCACGCTCGCCAAAGTTCCGGCGTGGGCGATAAGCACCGGCGCCAGGGTGCGTCGCCAGACGGCGTCTTCGAGCGCGCCTGCCTGTGCACAGAGATCACCGTCGGGGTCGAAATCGAGGGCGCGCAACAAGGCGTGCGCGGTCGCCGCGGTGAGGTCGCGGCGCTCGCCCAGCCCGTCCCAGTAGCCGCCCTCGATGCCGGCAGCGTGCGCCAGACGCAACAAGGCTTCACTCACGGGATCGTGCCGGCACCGGGGCCGTAATCGACACCAGCAGCAGCACCGACTCGGGCGGCGCCATCACCGGCTCGCCGCCGTGCACCTGCGGCGCAGCCGAAGACGACAACAATAGCGTCCACGCGAGCGCCGGCGCAGCCGCCAAATCGAACGCCACCGGCACGTCCGCGCCGTTGATCAGCACCAGAAGCGCGCTGTCGTCCGGCCCGGTGCGGCCAAGCCGGAAGGCGAAGGCGCGCCTGGCGCCGTCTTCCCAGTCCAGCGGCGTCATTTCACGACCATCGGCTGCCAGCCAGAGGATGTCACGCTCACCGGAAGCCAGCGCGCGGCCATCGAACCAGTGGCGTGTGCGTAGCGCCGGATGGGTGCGGCGAATCCGCGCTAAGGCGCCGGTGAATTCGGCCAGCGTGCGGTCGGCGCCGTCCCAGTCGATCCAGGTGGTCGGATTGTCCTGCGTATAAGCGTTGTTGTTGCCGTCCTGGGTGCGGCCGATCTCGTCGCCGGCCGTCAGCATCGGCACGCCTTGCGAAACCAAGAGGGTGGCCAGCATGGCGCGCACCAGGCGGGCGCGGCGCGCGTTGATGGCGCCATCGGCGCTAGGCCCTTCGACCCCGCAGTTGGTGCTGCGGTTGTCGTTCGTGCCGTCCGCATTGGCCTGGCCGTTGGCCTCGTTGTGCTTGCGCTCGTAGGCCACCAGGTCGGCCAAGGTGAAGCCGTCATGCGCGGTGAGGAAATTGATCGACGTCAGCGGTTCGCGCCCGCCGTGGCGGAACAGGTCGGAGGAGCCGGCGATGCGCCGCGCCAGTTCGCCGCAGCCGGCCGCGCGCGTGAGCCAGAAGCCGCGCACGGTGTCGCGGTAGCGGTCGTTCCATTCGGCGAAAGGCGGCGGGAAGCCACCGGTGCTCCAGGTGGCGATGTCCCACGGTTCGGCGATCAGCTTGGCGCCGGCCAACACCGGATCCTGGCGCAGGGTGTCGAGAAAGGCGGCGCGCGCATCGAAGCCGCCGGGACCGCGCGCCAGAGCGGTGGCCAGATCGAAGCGGAAGCCGTCCACATGCATTTCGCGCACCCAGAAGCGCAGCGAATCCATCACCATCTGCAATACCCGCGGCGAGCCCAGGTCGAGCGTGTTGCCGCAACCGGAGAGATCGTCGTAGTGCCGCGGGTCGCCGGCGCGCAGCCGGTAGTAGGAGCGGTTGTCGATGCCGCGCCAGCACAGGGTGGGCCCGTTCTCGTCGCCTTCGGCGGTGTGGTTGTAGACCACATCCAAGATCACCTCTAAGCCGGCGTCATGCAGGGCGCGCACCATGGCGCGAAACTCGGTGGCCGGTTCGCGCCCGCCGGCATAGCGCGCAGCCGGCGCGAAATAGCCGACCGGGTTGTAGCCCCAGTAGTTGACCAGTTCCGCGTTGACCAGCATGCGCTCGTCGATGAAGGCCTGCACCGGCAGCAGCTCGACTGCGGTGGCGCCGGCGGCGACCAGGCGCGCAATCGAGGCCGGATGGGCCAAGCCGGCATAGGTGCCGCGCAGGTGCGCCGGCACACTGCGATTCATCATCGAGAAGCCCTTGACGTGGGCCTCGTAGATCACGGTGTCCTGCCAGGGCGTGCGCGGATGGCGGTCGCCGTCCCAGTCGAAGGCCGGGTCGACCACCCGCGAGCGCGCCGCCGCCCAGGCGTTGTCGCGGCGGTCGAACGAGAGGTCGGCGCGGGCGTGGCCGCTGCGGTAGCCGAAGTGCGCGTCGCTCCAGCGAAAGCTGCCGCAGAACGCGCGCGCGTAGGGGTCGGCCAACAGCTTGTGCGGGTTGAAGCGGTGCCCCGCCTCAGGGTCATAGGGGCCTCCGACGCGGTAGCCATAGGCCTGGCCGGGCCGTGCGTCCGGCAAATAGGCATGCCAGACCAGATCGGTGCGCTGGGGCAGGACGACACGGGCGACCTCGTGCGCGGCGTCGGCATCGAACAGGCAAAGCTCGACCCTTTCGGCGTTGGCCGAGAAAAGCGCGAAATTGACGCCGCCACCGTCCCAGGTGGCGCCCAGCGGATATGGGCGGCCGGGCAGCACGCGCCATTCGGCGCCGTGGTCGTGGGCGGGTTTGAGGGCGTTCATGCGGCGCCTGCGGCTTCAAGGCTTAGCATGACGCAGGCCAGCGGCGGCAGGGTCAATGTAAGCGAATGCGCGTGCCCATGGCAGGGCGCGGCCACGCTGTCGACGCCGCCGCCGTTGCCGAGGTCGGCCCCGCCGTACCAGCCGGAATCGGTGTTGACGACTTCGCGATAGCGGCCGGCGTGCGGCACGCCGATGCGGTAGCCCGTGCGCGGCACCGGGGTGAAGTTGCACACCGCCAGCAGCACATGGCGTTGGTCGCGGCCGCGCCGCAGGAACGCGATCACGCTCTGGGAATTGTCGGCGAAGTCCACCCACTCGAAGCCACGCGCCTCGCAGTCGCATTGGTGCAGCGCCGGCAATTCGCGATAGGTGCGGTTGAGGTCGCCTACCAGGCGCATCAGGCCGGCGTGCAGCGGATCGGCCAGCGCGCCCCAGTCGAGTTCGCCGTCATGGCTCCATTCTGCCGCCTGGCCGAACTCGCCGCCCATGAAGAGCAGCTTCTTGCCGGGATGGGCCCACATGAAGCCATAGTACAGGCGCAGGTTGGCGAATTTCTGCCAGCGGTCGCCCGGCATCTTGGCCAGGAGCGAGCCCTTGCCGTGCACCACCTCGTCATGCGAAAGCGGCAGGACGAAGTTCTCGGAAAACGCGTACATCAGGCCGAAGGTAAGCTGGTTCTGGTGGTGGCGGCGATGCACCGGGTCGCGCCGCATG
>JAYVST010000169.1:0-1538 GCA_043775255.1 Burkholderiales bacterium | reverse complement strand
GATTGAGGCCTACGCGAGCGCGATGCCCGCCAGTCCAGCCACCATAAGCGCAGCGGCCGTCATGCGTCTCGCGACGTCGCCTTCCTTGAGCAGGTGCGCGCCATACAGTGCGGCGATCAGAATGCTGATCTCGCGCGCCGGCGCTACATACGACAGTGGCGCCACCTGCATCGCATAGAGCGCCAGGCAATAGGAGAGCGGCGACAGTACCGCCACCCCGATCACCGCGCGCCGGTCATGGCGCCAGATCGACCTGACCTCTGTCATGCGGGCAAGGCTGGCCGGCGTCGTCGCGGCCAGACGCAGGGCGATCGAGCCCCAGTAGTAGATGATGGGTGGAATCATCAGCGTTGCCACCGCCTGGCGGTCCCAGACGGTGTAGACGGCGATCATCGCGCCGGTGGCCAGTGCGAAACCCACGCCCTGGCCGCCGCGCCGAAACATTGCCAGCGGCTTGCCCGAGAGCGATACCGCACCCGCGCCGATCAAGAGCGCCCCCGCCAGCGCGAGCGGCGCCGGCCGTTCACCCAACAGGACGATAGCGGCAACGATGATGAGCAAAGGGCCGCTGGCGCGCGCCAGCGGATACACCACCGAGAGGTCGCCGGTGCGATAGCCGCGATCCAGAAAAACGAAGTACGCCACATGGATCAGCGCCGACCCCAGCATCATTCCCAGTGCCGTCATGTCGGGCCGCCAGCCGGTATGCCAACCCTGCACAAGCGCCACGGGCGCATAGATCAGGACTTCAAACCACGCCACCAGCCAGAAGAACGCAATGCCGCCGCCGCGGCTCTGTTTCAGGAACAGGTTCCAGGTCGCGTGGCACCAGGCGGCGACGAGCACCAGAAGCAGGGCGGTGAGTGGCATCGGTGCGGCCGCAGCTTACCAAGGCGGCGAGCGGGAAAGGCAGGGTAGATTGCAAAAAAAAGGGCGACCATGCAGGCCGCCCGTGATTGTTGCATGTTGCGTTGTCAGGACTGGTTCAGCGTGATCGACCCGCCATCGACCTTGACATGGTCGCCGTTGCGCCAGGTGGGGGCGGTCGTCATGTTCAGGTTGCGCAGGCTGCCGTCTTCCATCCGCACGCGCACCTCGTAGGCCTTGGTGGAGCGCACGCTCTTTTCGACCTGGTTGCCGGCGATCGCGCCGCCCACCGCGCCCAGCACGGTGAGGAAGTCACGCCCGCGGCCGCTGCCGAACTGCTTGCCGATGACCGCGCCACCGAGCGCGCCGCCGGCGATGCCGACACCGGAAGCGTCACCCGGCCGGGTGGATTCGATCACTGCCTCGACCACGCCGCAATTCGCGCATACCGGCTTGGCCACCGGGGCCTGGATTACTTGCACCGGGGCATTGCCATAACCGCCGCCCTGCGCATTGCCATAGCCCGAACCGGCGTTGCCGTAGCCCGAACCCGCGTTGCCATAGGGGTTAGGTTCACGTGTTTCGTAGCGCTGCGCAGAAGGGGGCGGCGGCGGCAGCGTGGACGCGTGGCGCACCGGCACGGCATCTTCATAGTCGCGGGTTGCCGAGGC
>JAYVST010000168.1:0-4850 GCA_043775255.1 Burkholderiales bacterium | reverse complement strand
GGCATGCCGCTCGATCGCACCGTCAAGTCCCTGGTGCTGGCCACCGAAGAGCGCGACGACGCCGGCATGGTCAAGTCAGTGCAGGTGTGGATGCTGCTGGTGCGCGGCGACCATGACTTGAACGAAATCAAGGCGGGCAAGATTGAAGGGCTCAAGGCCGGCTTTCGATTCGCCACGGTAGCGGAAATCATCGAATATTTCGGCATCAAGCCCGGCTACCTCGGTCCGCTAGGCACAAAAAAGCCGGTGCGCGTGGTGGCCGACCGTAGCGTGGCCAACATGGGCGACTTCGTCATCGGCGCCAACCAGTGGGACCATCACCTGACCGGCGTCAATTGGGGACGCGACCTGCCGGAGCCCGACATCGTCGCCGATATCCGCAATGTGCGCGAAGGCGACGCTTCGCCCGACGGCTTGGGCACGCTCGCAATCCAGCGCGGCATCGAGGTGGGCCATGTGTTCTACCTTGGCACCAAATACTCGGAGGCGATGAAGGCCACCTATCTCGACGAAGCCGGCAAACCCCAATTCTTCGTAATGGGCTGCTACGGCATCGGCGTCACGCGTATCGTGGGCGCCGCCATCGAGCAAGGACACGACGCGCGCGGCATCATCTTTCCGGACGCCATCGCGCCCTTCTCCGTGGCCATATGCCCGATCGGCATGGAAAAATCGGAAGCGGTGCGCACGGCGGCCGAAAGCCTCTACAACGAACTCATGGCCGCCGGCATCGATGTGCTGCTCGATGACCGTGGCGAACGGCCCGGCTCCATGTTCGCCGACATGGAGCTGATCGGTATTCCGCATCGCATCACCGTTGGCGAGCGCGGTCTCAAGGATGGCAAGCTGGAGTATCAGGGCAGGCGCGATCCTGCCGCCACCCCGATTGCGCTTGCCGGCGCGGCCGGATTTCTCAAGGGCCGGCTGAAGACGTGAGCCGGGCAACGGCATTGCCGGCCGAGCCGGCGCGGCGCCGCAGGCGCTGGATGGCGCTCGCGTTTCTCCTGCCCGCCTTAGCGCAGGGCGGGGCGCAAGAATATGAACCTTTGTCCGATTCGGTCCGCACCGCTCTCGCCGCGGCAGTTCGCTCGGATCGCACACCGCCGGAACCGAAATTCTCCAACCCGGTCGACAAGGCCAACTGGCTTGCGGCGATGTCGGAACGACTGCCGCTGCGGCACAAGCCCGACTATCGCAGCCGCATCGAGTTCCTCAAGACCGTGCACTACGAAGCCGCCCGCGCCGGGCTCGATCCGCAACTGGTGCTGGGGCTGATCACCGTCGAATCCGGCTTCAAGAAATATGCCGTCAGCAGTGCCGGGGCGCGCGGCTACATGCAGGTCATGCCGTTCTGGACCCGCCTGATCGGCAACGGCGACGCCCGCACCCTGTTCGACATGCGCACCAACGTGCGCATGGGCTGCGTGATCCTGCGCCACTACCTTGACATCGAACGCGGCGACATGTTCATGGCGTTGGGGCGCTACAACGGCAGCCGCGGTCGCGCGGAGTATCCCAATGCGGTGACGGCCGCGATGAAGTCCAAATGGCATTGGGAAGGGCAGAAAGCAGCCCCATCGGCGAGCAGGTAAGGCGCCGGCGCAGGGCCGCAAGTCATTGCGCGCCTTGCCGACTCAAACCCGCAGCGTCGACAACCCGATGCCAGCCGCGTCAAATCCGCCGTCGACCGCCAGGGTCTGACCGTTGACATAACTGGCGGCGTCGCTGCACAGAAACCAGACCGCCGCCGCGATTTCGGTTTCGGCGCCGTACCGATTGAGCGGAATCGCGTCGTGATAGTCGGCGCGGATGGCCGCAGTGTGCACCAGCTTGGCCATTGCGGTATCGACCGGGCCGGGCGCGACCGCATTGACGCGGATGCCGACGTTGCCCAACTCCGCAGCCTGCTGCTTGGTCAAATGCGCGACCGCAGCCTTGCTGGTGCCATAAGCCACTCGCAGGGTGCTGGCGCGCAAGCCTGAAATCGAAGCGATGTTGACCACGCTGCCGCCGCCGTTGGCCAGCATCACGCGCGCGCACGCCTGGGTACACAGGAACGGGCCATCCAGGTTCACTGCCAGCACGCGCGACCATTCCTCGTAGGTGGTCTCCAGCAAGGGCTTGAACACCGCGACCCCGGCATTGTTCACCAATGCATCGATGCGCCCGAACGCCGCGACAGTGCGATCGACCGAGCGCTGCACCTGAAGCGGATCGGCAACATCGCATTCGACGGCAAGCACTTCGCCGCGCGTTGCCAGGTCGGCCGCAGCCAGGCGCAGGGTTTCGGCTTCGATGTCGACCAGCGCCACGCGATAACCTTCGGCGAGAAACCGTTCCGCGATGGCCCGGCCAATTCCGCGCGCCGCGCCGGTAACGAACGCCACTCTGGTTGTCCGGTTTTCCATGATGGTCTATGCCTGCAACATGTTCTGCGCAATCGCGCCGATGCCGCCCACCCAGGGCTGGGCCGAGCGCATCCAGTTTTGCACCCTGGGCGCAAGCTCGGCGCGCTGGCGGATGGTGCCGACCCGCAGGCTGTAAGACTTCCGGTCGGTGGGCGAAGTCGAGTAGACGGGCGTACCGCACTCCGGGCAGAAAGCCTGGACGCGCCGATTGCCGCTCTCTGCGGTCTTCACATAAGTCTGCGGCTCGCCTGAGGTCAGGCGGAAGCCCTCGGCCGGCGCGGGCACCACGACGCGAAAGGCGGTACCCGAGAGCGTCTGACAGTCGGTGCAATGGCAGATCGCCACCGCGTCCGGGTCGATACGTGCTTCATAGCGGATCAATCCGCAGTGGCAACCACCGTCGATGATCATCAAGTCCTCCCCGCAGCGGCCATGTCGTCGGGCATGGCCGTGCAAAAGGCGACCGGGCGCGGCCTGCAAGCGGCGCCCAGGCGCGCGTCACCAGCCTCTTCAGTCCGCCTGCTTCCTCAGGAAAGCCGGGATCTCGTACTTGTCCATCCCGGCATTTTGCAATGCCTCCACTTGCGCGCGCCGATCCGCGCGCCCGGAGCGGAACACCGCTGGTGTGTCCAGATCATGATAGTTGACCGACGCAGGCTGATCGAACGGTGTCGCAGCCGCCACTGGCACGTTGTCGGTGCCGGTACGCAGCACCGTCTGCGGCACCAGCGTGGGCTTGTCGGCGCGCCGCGCGATGGCGCGACCCAGGCCGGTCGCCACCACCGTGACGCGCAGACGGTCGCCCATGCTGTCATCGAACACCGCGCCGCAGATGACGTGCGCATCGGGATCGGCGAAGTGCTTGATGGTGTCCATCACCTCCTTGTACTCCTTCATCTTGAGCGTCTTGGAGGCCGTGATGTTGACCAGCACACCACGCGCGCCGGTCAGGTCCACGCCTTCAAGCAACGGGCTGGCGACGGCCTGCTCGGCGGCGATGCGCGCGCGGTCCATGCCTTCGGCGTAGGCCGAGCCCATCATCGCCATGCCCATCTCCGCCATTACGGTCTTGACGTCCTCGAAGTCGACGTTGATCAGGCCGGGCTGGTTGATGATCTCGGATATGCCCGCCACCGCGTTGTGCAAGACGTCGTCGGCGGCGGCAAAGGCCTGCTCCATCTCGACATCATCACCCAGCACTTCCATCAGCTTCTCGTTGAGAATCACGATCAGCGAATCGACATGCGCGGACAATTCGGTGATGCCGGCCTCGGCCGAACGCATGCGGCGCCCGCCCTCGAACAGGAAGGGCTTGGTCACCACGCCGACGGTGAGAATGCCCATCTCCTTGGCGATCTCCGCCACCACCGGCGCTGCGCCGGTGCCGGTGCCGCCGCCCATGCCCGCGGTGATGAACACCATATTCGCTCCTTCGAGCGCCTCGCGGATGCGGTCGCGATCGGCCAGCGCGGCCTCACGCCCCTTGTCCGGGTTGGCGCCCGCGCCAAGACCGGTCGCGCCAAGCTGTATCTGCATCTGCGCACCGGTCCGGGTCAACACCTGCGCATCGGTATTGGCGGCGATGAATTCCACGCCATGCACCTCGCGCCGGATCATGTGCGTGATGGCGTTGCCGCCAGCGCCGCCGATGCCGATCACCTTGATGTTGGTACCGCCGGTTTCAGTTTCCAGAACCTCGAACTTGTTTGACATGTTTGAACTCTCCTAAAAAATCGATTCAGTCTTGAAACACCGAGATTTGGGAACCTAGAAATTCGGGGATGCCGGCTGCCCCTGCGCAACTTTCGATACCTACCGGATGCATGACACGACCGCGCCTGCGGCGAGGCTGACATAGTCCCGATAACGATCGACAAGTGCGCCGATAAAGCCGATAGCCCCTAATCACCAGTATTCCCCCACGAAACACCCGCCCTTTCGCAGCTTTTTCGACCTTGAATCGACCGGCTGTGCCGGCGATGCAAGGCAATTCAATCCGGGCAAAAGCGGGTTTGCACTTTTGCCCGACCCTCAAAAATTTCCCTGAAACCACGTCTTCATGCGCCCCGCCATGTTCTTCAGCGAGCCGGTCTTCTCCAGAACGCGACCGTGGTGTTGCCGCTGCGCGAGCCCCTCGTAGAGCAGGCCGATCGCGGTGGCGTAGCGCGGCCCCTTGACGACATCGGCCAGACTGCCTTCGTACTTTGGACTGCCCACGCGCACCGGCATCGAAAACATCTCTTCGCCCAGCTCCATCAGTCCGGGCAGAGCCGCCGAGCCGCCGGTCAGCACGATTCCGGAAGAGAGCAGCTCCTCGTAGCCTGATTCGCGCAAGGTCTGCTGGATCAGCTGGAACAGTTCCTCGACGCGTGGTTCGATCACCGCCGCCAGCGCCTGCCGGCTCATGCTGCGCGGACCACGATCGCCGATGCCGGGCACTTC
>JAYVST010000167.1:0-6810 GCA_043775255.1 Burkholderiales bacterium | reverse complement strand
CCGCCGGCAGCCAAGCTCGGTGCGCACATCGCTCCTCTGGGCGCGAAGTTCTATACCGGCGCCATGTTCCCCAAGGAGTATCGCAACAGCCTTCTGATTGCCCAGCATGGCTCCTGGAACCGCGACCCCAAGCAGGGCTACAACGTGATCCGCGTGAGCATCGACGCCAAGGGTAAGCCGACCATGCACGAGTTCGTCGAAGGCTTCCTCGAAAACGACAAGGGTGACCCGCCGATGTGGGGCCGCCCCGTCGACGTAATGCAAATGAAAGACGGTTCGATCCTCTTCACCGACGATTACAACGGCATCATCTATCGCGTCAGCTACGCCAAGAAGTGATCCCATGACCACCTCCCTCCCGGTACGCCCGAACGGCGTGCACGGGCGGGCCGGAAGCGCAGCATGCACGGCGGTCGCCAGATTCGGGGCGATCGCCGTTTTTCTTCTGGCCACCCTAGTCCCTTCTGTCCATGCGGGTTTGGAAGAGGGCCGGCAAAAATCCCAGGTTTGCGCGGCCTGCCATGGCGCGGATGGCAACTCGCCCAATCCGGCAGTACCTTCGCTGGCGGGGCAGCCGCGCCAGTTTCTGGTAACGGCACTGTTCATGTTTCGCGAAGACAGGCGCAAGAACCCGCAGATGAGCCCGTTCGCCGAAAAACTTTCCAACGCCGACTTCAACGACCTCGCGCTCTTTTACACGTCGCAAAAAATGGCGCTGCCCACGCGCAAGACCGCGCCGGAAAGAATGGCCCAGGGCAAGGCCCTCAGCGAGAAGAACAATTGCACGGCATGCCACACCGCGTCCCTGGTCGGCCAGCAGCAGATGCCGCGCCTGGCGGGCCAGCACTACGAGTATCTGCTTGACCAGCTCAAGCAATTCAAGGCGACAACCCGCAGCGACATGGACGGCACCATGACCTCGGCGGCGCAGGCACTCAGCCCGGCGGATATCGAGGTGCTGGCCGACTACATGTCCGCGCTCGCCCTGCCATGACTCTGCGGGACCGGTATGGCGTGCGCGTCATCTCCTGGATGCTTATCGGCATGGCGCCGGCAGCTTTTGCACAGACACCGGGGACTGCCCCCGATCCAGCCTCGGTCGTCGTCACCGTCACCAGCGTCGCCCAGCCCAGCTTCGACACTCCCGCCGCAGTGGATGTGGTGGGTGGACGCACACTGAAGGAAGGCCAGCGCCAGATCAATCTTTCGGAGACTCTGGCGCGGGTGCCCGGACTCAACATCGCCGACCGTCAGAATTACGCGCAGGACCTGCAGATCTCCTCGCGCGGCTTCGGCGCCCGTTCCACTTTCGGCGTGCGCGGCATTCGCCTGTACGCCGACGGCATCCCGGCGAGCATGCCGGATGGCTCGGGCCAGGTCTCGCATTTCTCGCTTTCTTCGGCGGCCCGAGTGGAGGTACTGCGCGGCCCGTTCTCGGCGCTGCACGGCAACGCCGCCGGTGGCGTGATCGCGATATTCAGCGCCGATGCGCCGCCGGGCATGGTAGCGACGCCGTCTTTCAGCGCCGGCAGCTTCAACACCTGGCGTTTGGGTGGACAGCTTGCGGGCACCGAGGGCCGCGTGGGCTATACGCTCGATGCGAGCCGTTTCGCCACCGATGGTTCACGCGACCACAGCGCCGCCAGACGCGATCTTGAGAACGTGCGCCTGAAGTTCCGCATCAGCGATGCGACCACGCTGACGGTGACGGGCAATCGGGTGGACATGCCGGCCTCGCAGGATCCTCTTGGATTGAAGCGGGCTGACTTCCAAGCCAATCCGCGCCAAGTCATCGCCGACGCGATCGCCTACAACACTCGCAAGAGCACGCGCCAGGTGCAGGGTGGCGCGCTGCTCGAACACGCATTTTCGAGTGCCAACCAGATGCGCGTGAGCTTCTACGGCGGCGACCGCTCGATTCAGCAGTATCAGGGGATCACGGCTGCGACACAAAACGCCAGCCCGCTGACCACGCCCGGCGGCGTGATCGACCTCGATCGTGGCTACTACGGCGTCGATGCCCGCTGGATCCATTCCGGATTCGTCGCCGACGGCGCCTACCAGTTGACGGCCGGCGTCGCGCGCGAAGTGCAAAACGAGGTACGGCGCGGTTACCTCAATTTCATCGGGTCGCAGTTGGGCGTACTCGGCAGTCTCAGGCGCAACGAAGAAAACCGAGTCGTCAACACCAGCCTGTTCGTCCAGGGCGAATGGCAGGTCTTGCCCGCGTTGAAGCTTTCCGCCGGCATGCGTCAGTCGCGCGTCGCCTTCAGCTCGAATGACCTGTACATCGCTGCCGGCAATGGAAACGACAGCGGCGCCGTCGACTATCGCGCCACCACGCCGGCACTGGGCGCCGTGTGGAGCGTTGCCGCCGACCTAAACGCGTACGCCACTTGGGGGCGCGGATTCGAGACGCCGACCTTCAATGAGCTTGCCTACCGGTCAACCACCGCGACCGGCCTGAACTTCGGGCTCAAGCCGGCGATCAGCACCCATACTGAACTTGGGATCAAGAAGAGATTCGACGGCGGCATGGTCAATGTTGCGATTTTCCGGGCCGATACGGTCGACGAAATCGTCACGTCCTCGAATACGGGCGGCCGCGCCATTTTCCAGAATGCCGGGCGTACGGCACGACGCGGGCTTGAAGTGGCCGCAACGAAGAATTTGCCGGACGGCTGGTCGCTCTACGGTTCGCTCACCATGCTGGACGCCAAATACATCGACAATTTCGCCGCTTGTGCGGCGA
Organism: Burkholderiales bacterium; assembly: GCA_043775255.1. Lineage (GTDB taxonomy): Bacteria > Pseudomonadota > Gammaproteobacteria > Burkholderiales > JAEUOS01 > JAEUOS01. The sequence continues at coordinate 4,058 of JAYVST010000167.1, read as the reverse complement.
CGCCTTGTCCAACACCGGCAAATCCTGCGGTCCGAATCCCTGCCGGCAACACCATGCCCGGAATCCCGCGACGCACCTTGTTCGCCGAAGTGATGTGGCGCGCGCCGCGCGCGCTTTCCTACGGCGTCCCGTATGCCGCACTCGAAGTCAGGAACGTGACGCAGATCTATGTCGACGACCGCAACAGCGACGCTGCGGCCGGCTACACGGTTGCGGGGATGCGCGCCGGTATCGAGCGCAAGATCGGCGACTGGACCGCGTCCGCATTCGCGCGCGTTGACAACCTGAGCAACACCAGCTACGCCGGCTCGGTGATCGTCAATGAGACCAACGGCCGCTATTTCGAATCCGCACCGGGCCGCAACTGGACCATCGGCGCAACACTGGCTTACCGCATCCGCTAGGAAAGAACTCGTCATGCAAGGCATTCGTGTTTCGTTCGAGGAGTTGTGCGATTTCATGGACCGCGCATTTCGCCGGGCCGGCCTGCCCGACGCCGACGCGCTGACCGTCGCCACCTTGATGGCCGAGGCCGAGTTGCAGGGATCCGACGGCCACGGCGCGATCCGCCTCGCGCCCTACCTGCGGCGCATCCGCGAAGGCGGCGTCAACCAGCACCCGAACATCACCGTCGAGCGCGAGAAGCCGGCCATGGCGCTCATCGATGGCGACAATGCCATGGGCCATCTGGTGATGAAACGCGCCGCTGAACTCGCGGTGGAGAAAGCGAAAACGGCGGGCGTGGCCTGGGTCGGCGCCCACCTTTCCAATCATGCCGGGCCGGCCTCGCTGTACGCGCGCATGGCGTTGCCGCACGACATGATCGGCCTGTACATGGCGGTGGGCAATGCCAACCACCTGCCGCCGTGGGGTGGACTCAGCATGCTGCTTTCGACCAACCCCATCGCCTGTGCCGTGCCGACAGGCAAGGAGCCGCCGGTGGTACTCGACATGGCCACCACCGTGGCGGCCTACGGCAAGGTCAAGGCCAAGGCCCAGCGCGGCGAGATGATGCCCGAAGGCTGGATGATCGACCGCACCGGCAAGCCCCTGCTCGACCCGAAGCGCGCCAACGAAGGTTTCCTGCTGCCGATCGGCGGCCACAAGGGCTACGGCTTAGCGCTGATCATCGGACTCCTCGCCGGCACGCTCAACGGCGCCGCGATGGGCCGTGACGTGATCGATTTCAACGCCGACTTCAAAAGCGTCGGCGACACCGGCCAGGCGATGATCGCCATCGACCCGGCGGCCTTCGGCGACCTGGATGAATTCAAGGCCGCTGTGGATGTGGTGGTGCGCGACCTGCGCGCTTCAGAGCGCATGCCGGGTGTGGAGCGGGTCTGGCTGCCGGGCGAGCAATCGCACGAGAAGCGCAGCGCCAACCGCGCCGCCGGCATGCCGTTGCCGCCGCAACTCAAGGCGGTGCTCGACCAGACTGCGGCCGATCTCGCGATCAAACCGCTGCAGGTGATGCAATGAGGAAACGCCCGATGCGCATGCTTTCAACACTGCTGGCAGGCGCCTTGTGCGCCGGTACCGCCCTGGCGCAATCCTTCCCGTCCAAACCGATCCGCATGATCGTGCCGCTGGCCGCCGGCAGCGCAGTCGATGTGGCTGCGCGCATTGTCACGGCGAAAATGTCGGTCAACCTGGGACAACAAATTGTCATCGAGAACGTGCCCGGTGCGGCCGGCATCATCGGCGCGGAACGGGTGGCGAAAGCCGCGCCGGACGGCTACACCATCGGCGGCTTCAACGACAGCGTGATGACCATGGTGCCCAACATCACGCCCAATGTGCCATGGAACATTCTCAAGGACTTCGAGCCGGTGTCGCTCGCGGCCACTGTCGAATGGGGGCTGGCGGTGAGTCCCGGCGCGCCCTACAAGACCGCCGCCGACCTGATCGCCGCGGCCAAGGCAGCGCCGGGGAAGATCAACTACGCCACCGGCGGCAACGGCAGCCCGCAGCACATCGCGATGGCCTTGTTCGCCTCCAATGCCGGCATCCAGTTGACCCATGTGCCCTACAAGGGCGCCACCCAGGCCGCCACCGACGTAGCCGCCGGCCAGGTGCCAGTGACCCTGCAAGGCCTTGGCACCATCGCCACCCTGGTGCGCGGCGGCAAGCTGCGCCTTCTGGGTGTGGCGATGAAAGCGCGCCACCCGCAATTCGCCGACGCGCCGACGATTTCCGAAACCGGCCTGCCGGGTTTCGAGTTCACTTCATTTTTCGCCGTCACAGCGCCGGCGGGCGCCCCCAAAGACGTGATCGCAAAGCTGCATGCGGAAGTCGTGCGCGCCTTAGCCGATCCCGAGGTGCGCGAAAAGCTCAACGCACAAGGCCTCACGCCGCGCGGCAGTACGCCGGAAGAACTCGGCACGATCACGCGCGACCAGCTCGCGCGCTACGCCAGGCTGATCAAGGAAGCCGGGATCAAGGCGGAATAGCTTTTCGCTTCAGCCAGCCAAATTCGCACGCCGGCGCCAGCCGATCAGACCCACCAACCCGATGGCCAGCAACGCCAGTGAACCCGGCTCCGGCACCACCGTGACGTTAACGACGGCGCCCGGTCCGCCGTCATTGGGCGCAAAGTCGGAGATCGCGGCGTTGCCGGCCCCCGAGCGCGGCCATAGATTCCAGTCGTAATCGGCAAACGCAAAGCCCAGCGACGGCAGCTCCGTTTCAGCGATGATGATGTCCAACATGTCGCCTGCGATGGTCGCGGAGCCCGCAGGCAGGACCGTGGGTGCGGGCCCACCCACGATGCGATTGATGGTTACGCCACCGGCGGGGTTGATCACGACCACGGAATCGAAAACCACGCCGATTCCGGTTGATGGCGTACCTGCGACGAAGCGTTGCGTACCCTGGCCGCGGTCGATCCCCCAAATATAAGACGAACCCGTCGGCGCGTCCGCGATATTGCCCCACATGGTCGCCTTGAATTCGAAGGTGTGGTTACGCGTGTTGTAGATAACCTCAGCGCTTTTCACATCCAGCGCGGCGCCGGCGGCACCTGTCCGCGGCCCTGTATAAGTGGACAGAAAATCGCCCTGGGCATCGGATACGGGAACGGCACGCGCCGAACCTGCGAATGCAAACCCGACTGCGACCGCAAGCACTGCTTTGTGCAAAATCTTCATGGCTGGAATCTCCCGTAAGTTAGATCTGGGTAGAGCTAACGTGTCTTGGTGGGTCTGTTGACGTAAACACGGAACCGCAGGAGAAATTCCAAACTCGCATACGTTTTTACCGGCATACGACGCAGCCCAGGTATTGCCGCAATGCGGCAAGGTGTCCTGACCTGAAGCGTAGCGGCGCTGCGGCTCGACCCCGGTCGACACCGGCTGACCCCGCCCTACCGGATCATCAAGCAACATCCCGCTGGGGGTAACAGCCCGGACAGACTACGCAGCGCTCGCGATACGCGGGGCGAATCGCCACGCACGCCAGGCGCTATCCGGAAAGGCATCAATTGCTGCAACACGAAGCCGATCCCATCTTGCGCCGCTGCGCTCAGCGCTTGCGATTCTTGAACTGCTCCATATACCTGCGCGGTTCACCGGTGGCGAAAGCGCGGCCGAATTCGGCCACGGTTGCCTCGATCGCCTGATCCGGCGGCAGCGACTGCCAGGCGCGCAGCAACTGTTTCTGCTGGCGCAGCACTGCCGGACCGAGTTGCGCGAATTTCGCCGCAAGCGCGGCGATGCGCGCATCCAGCGCTGCGCTCGGGTGCACTTCATGCACCAGCGCCCAGTCGCGCGCGGTGGCGGCATCGATCGATTCGCCCGTCAAGAGGAGCCAGGTGGCGCGCGCATGGCCGATCAACAGCGGCAAGAGCACGGCGTGAATCACCGACGGCACGCCGACAGCCACCTCGGGCATGCCGAAGTGGGCTTCGCTGCTCGCGATGCGCAGATCCGCCGCAAGCGCGACCTCCAGCCCGCCGCCAAGCGTCCAGCCGGATAGCCGGGCGATCACCGGCGCCGGAAAGCTGCGCACCGCCTCGCACAGATTCTTGAGCCGGGTGATGAAGGCTTCGGCGGTCGGTGGCG
>JAYVST010000166.1:0-4098 GCA_043775255.1 Burkholderiales bacterium | reverse complement strand
CCCGGCTTGTCGATGGCCATGGCGGAAAAAATCAGGTCGGTACCCAGCGCGCCGGTCCAGGCGCGCGCCATCGCCGAGCCGGCCGGGTTGGTGACATTGCCGGTTCCGTAGTACACCGCCACCGCGCGCGGGCCATGGCGGCGCACCAGTTCATCCAGGCGGCCCGCCACCTGGTCGAGCAGCGCTTGCGAGGCCATGGGTTCAAGCCGGCCGTCCGCACGGCGGGCCATGCAGTTCAGCAGGCGCGCGGCATGATTGTGCTGCGCCGGCAGGTCACGCCCCTTCGGACAGGTATAGCCCTCATAGGCCGGTGCCTCGCGGTCGCCTTCCACGCGGGTCGCACGACCGCCCTCCACCGTCACCAGGATCGGGCAGTAGGCGGTGCAGTTGCGGCAAAAGCTCGCCACCGTACGGGTTGCAGCCGGTGCGAGGTCCGCGGCGCTGTCCATGTGAGCCTTGCAGAGCGTGGAGCAGGCTGCATGGTTGGACAAGTGATGCAGCGGGTCAACGGCGATACGGCTCGGCGGTCCGTATGTTGAACCGGCGCCGGTCCGACGCCTTCGGAGGGCCGGCCGGCGCGGCTATGCTGCGATCCAACATCGTTCCCGCACCGGACCTTCCATGCACATCGACCTGACCGGCCGCACAGCCTTGATCACCGGCGCCAGCAAGGGGTTGGGCCTGGCCACCGCGCTGCGCTTCGCCGCAAGCGGCGCGCATGTGGCCATCCTGGCGCGCGGCCAGGCGGCGTTGAACGAAGCGCGCGATGCTGTCAGCGCGAGCGCCGGCGGACGTTCGGTCATGGCCGTCGCCTGCGACGTGACCTCGGCGGAACAGATCACCGCGGCTTACGCGCAGGTGCGCGCGGCCCTGGGACCGATCGACATACTGGTCAACAACGCGGGCGGCCATGCGCTTGGCAGCTTCGTCGAGGTCACCGACGCGATGTGGGACCACGACCTGCAGTTGAAGTTGATGGCCGGCGTGCGCATGACGCGCCTATGCTGGCCCGAGATGGTAGCGCGCCGTTGGGGCCGTGTGATCAATACACTCAACACCTTGTCGAAAGCCCCCATCGCGGGTTCCGCGCCAACCTCGGTGACGCGCGCGGCTCAATTAGCCCTGACCAAGGTGCTGTCCAAGGAAGGCGCGCCGCACAACGTGCTGGTGAACGCTCTGCTGGTCGGCCTGATCAACTCCGACCAGATCGCCCGCGTCTACAGCGAGGCGGCCGGCGGGCAGGCCATGGACGGGTTCACCCGCAAGCACATCACCAATCCGCGCATACCGCTGGGCCGCATCGGCGAAGCGCGCGAGTTCGCCGACGCCGCTTGCTTCCTGGCATCCGACGCTGCGTCCTACATCACCGGCACGGCGATCAATATCGATGGCGGCATGTGCCCGGTGATCTAGCAGCCTGTCGGACTTGGGGCGTCGATCCGCCCCTCCTTCAACCGGATGCCGCGCCCGCAACGCAACGCGATGCCGTCGTCGTGGGTCACCAGCACCAGCGTGGTACCGAGTTCCGCGTTAAGCCCGAACAACAGCTCGATGATGGTCGCACCGGTCACGGTGTCGAGGTTGCCGGTGGGCTCGTCGGCAAACAGGATCTTCGGCCGCGGCGCGAAGGCACGCGCGACCGCGACGCGCTGCTGCTCACCGCCGGACAGGTGCTTGGGATAGTGCCCAAGCCGGCCCGCCAGCCCGACCCGCGCCAGCGTCTCGCGCGCCACCGCCGTGGCGTCCTTGCGCCCCGCCAGTTCCAGCGGCAGCATCACGTTTTCCAGCGCGTTCAGGTGCGGCATCAGTTGGAAGGCCTGGAACACAAAGCCGACCAGGCGTCCACGCAGGGCCGCGCGGCCATCCTCATCGAGCGCGAACAATTCGGCACCGTCCAGAAACACTTGGCCATCGGTAGGCGTATCGAGCCCCGCCAGCAAGGCAAGCAGGGTGGACTTGCCGGAACCGGACGCGCCAACAATGGCGAGCGACTCACCGGCCCGGACGGAAAGGTCGATCTCGTGCAGAATCGTGAGCGGCACCTCGCCATTGGGAACCGATTTGGTCAAACCGCGCACTTCGATGATGTCTCGTTTCATGCCACTGCTCATGAAGTTTCTCGTCGCCCTGCTGGCATGGACAGCAGCGGGCACTGCCGCGTCGGCGGCAGGCAACCCTGCGATCCTGGTTTTTGGGGACAGCCTGTCGGCGGAATATGGCCTGCCGCGCGGGTCCGGTTGGGCCGCCTTGCTGGCGGAAAGACTGAAGCAAAAGCGGCTTGATTATACCGTCGTCAATGCCAGCATCAGCGGCGAAACCAGTGCCGGCGGCGCCACCCGCATTGCCGCCGAACTCGCGCGCGTCAAGCCGGCGGTGCTGATCATTGAACTGGGCGGCAACGACGGTCTACGCGGCTTGTCGCTGGCTGCCTCCCGCGTCAACTTCGATACGATGATCAAGGCGGGCCAGGCGGCGGGGGCCAAGGTGCTGCTGTGCGGCATGCAGTTGCCGCCCAACTACGGACGCGACTATACGGAGCGCTTCCGTGCCATGTATGCCGATCTTGCCAAACTGCATGGGGTGGCCCTGCTACCGTTCTTCCTCGAGGGGGTCGGCGACAAACGCGAACTGTTCCAGGCCGACGGCATCCATCCAACGCCGGAGGCACAGCCGCGCCTGCTCGACAACGTGTGGCCATTGCTCGCGCCGCTGCTCAAGCCGGGCAGGAAATAAGGCTGGTTGCACCCGCAGCAGCCTAGAATCGTGGTATTCGTGCTCGCGGCTCCTCCTGCCTTGACCCTGCGGTCGAACAGCGGTGCGCAAGCGCCTGTATCCGGACATTGAATTGAGCCTGTTTCCATCCGTCAGTTGCGCCGAGTTGGGCGACTACGATTCCATTATCGACGTGCGCTCGCCGGCCGAATTCGCGCTCGACCATGTGCCCGGCGCGATTTCGGCGCCGGTGCTCGACAACGAGGAGCGGGAGCGCATCGGCACCTTGCACAAAGAGGCCTCCGCTTTCGACGCCAAGAAAGCCGGCGCGGCGTTGGTCGCGGCGAACATCGCGCGCCATCTGACGGAAAAATTCCACGATCGCCCGCGCACCTGGCGCCCACTTGTCTACTGCTGGCGCGGCGGGCAGCGCTCCGGCAGCATGGCCGAGATTTTCAGCCGGATCGGCTGGAAAACCGCCCAGCTCGACGGCGGCTATCGCGCCTATCGTCGTCATGTCTTGCAGAACCTCGAAACGACGCCGGCGGCGCTCAATTTCCGCATCGTTTGCGGCGTCACCGGAAGCGGAAAAAGCCGACTCTTGCGCGCGCTGGCCGGCGCCGGCGCGCAAACGTTGGATCTGGAAGAGCTGGCGCGGCACCGGGGGTCGGTGCTGGGCTCGCTGCCGGGCGAACCACAACCTTCGCAGAAGATGTTCGAAAGCCTGGTTTGGCGCGCGCTGTCTTCATTCACGCCCGATCGTCCGGTGTTCGTCGAGGCGGAAAGCAAAAAGGTCGGCGCGCTCCAGGTGCCCGACGCACTGATGACCCGGATGCGCGCCTCCACCTGCCTGCGCTTGGAGATCGACCTGCCTCTGCGGGTGGCATTGCTGAAGGAGGAGTATGCGCATTTTCTCGCGAGCAGCAGCACGCTCGACGAGCGCCTCGACTGCCTGGCAGCCTTGCACGGGCACGAACGGATTGCCGAATGGAAAGCCCTGTCGGCCGCCGGGGCCTGGGACACGCTGGTGCCGCGCCTGCTGACCGAGCACTACGATCCGGCCTACCTGCGCGGCATGGCGCGCAACTACGCGGGCTATGAACAGGCTTGTCCAATGCGAATCGGTTGCATCGAAGACGCGGCCTTCGCGGCCATCGCGCGCAGCATCATGTCCTGACCGTACTGGAACGATTGCCGGCTGCTCACAGCCGCGGCAACAACCTGCAGCCCGGGCCAATCAGAACTACTTCACCGATGACAGGGTCAAGTCCCCGGAGCGGCTGCCAGGCCCCTAGCAGCCTGTCGGACTTGGGGAACGTCGGCTACAAATCGGCCGCAGCGGTCCATTTTTCACCGCCTTCTTGTCCCATAGCCGGGCTATGGGAC
>JAYVST010000165.1:0-4456 GCA_043775255.1 Burkholderiales bacterium | reverse complement strand
CTTGCTCGAAGAGACCCTCGCGCCAGGCGAGCGTGCCGGCGCCCGCGACATCGCCTTCATTCTCTACACCTCGGGGTCGACCTCGCATCCCAAGGCCGTGCCCAACGAACATGGCGCCGCCATCGAGAACGGCTTTCACATCGGCGAGCGCCAGGGCCTGGTGGCGGGCGACCGCGTGTTTCTGCCGATGCCCCTGTTCTGGTCCTACGGCTCGGCCAATGCCATGTGTGCCACCTTCAGCCACGGGGCGGCACTGGTGCTGCAAGGCCGTTTCGAGCCCGCAGAGGCGCTTGACCTCATAGAGCGGCATGTCTGCACCTCGATCTACACCCTCCCCGCAATCACCATGGCGCTGATTGGTCACGCGTCGTTTCGCCGCGAGCGCACCAGAAGCCTGCGCACCGCGATGACGCTGGGCACACCGCAGGACATCGCCACCGTCGCTGACACGCTCGGTGCGCGCGAAGTGTGCAACATCTACGGCCAGACCGAGTCCTACGGCAACTGCTGCGTCACCTGGCACCACTGGCCGCTGGAACGGCGCAAGAACACCCAGGGCCCGCCCTTGCCCGGGGTCACCATCCGGATTGTCGAACCCGCCACCGGCCGCGAACTGCCGGCAGGCGAAATCGGCCTGATCGAAGTGCACGGGTATCTCACGCCGGGCTATGATGGCGCCAGCCGCGCTCAAAGCGCAAGCGCCTTTACCGACGACGGCTTTTTCCGCACCGGCGATCTCGGAATTCTCAATGGCGAAGGCGACATCGAGTTCAAGGCGCGCGACTCGGAGATGATCAAGCGCGCCGGCATCAACATCGCGCCCGCCGAGGTCGAAGAAGTGCTGCGCCAGCATCCGCAAGTGGCCGCCGCTGGCGTGGCAGGCGCGCCGCACCCGCAAAAGGGCGAGATCATCGTGGCCTTTGTCGTGCCGGCGCGCGGCAGCCGGGTCAGCGACGAGGAATTGCGCGCCCATTGCCGCAGCATCGCCGCCACCTACAAGACGCCCGACCAGATTCAGATCATCGATGTGCTGCCGGTCACCACCACCGGCAAACTGTTGCGCCGCGAGCTTAAGCAAATGGCCGCGGCGCTGCAAGAACAACTAGGAGCAAAGCCATGAAACTCGGATTTTTCACCATGCCGATGCATCCGCGCGGCAAGGACTGGCAATTGTCCTTGGCCGAGGATCGCGAGGCTTTCATCCTGGCCGACGAACTCGGCATGACCGAAGCCTACTGCGGCGAGCACAACACGGATCCGGAAGAGAACATCACCTCTTCGGCCATGTTTCTGGCGTCGCTGGCCGGCGCCACGCGCAACATCCGCCTGGGAACCGGCACGGTCAACATGCCCAATCAGCATCCGGTGGCAACCGCCAGCCACCTTGCGATGCTCGACCACCTGCTGGGAGGGCGTTTCATATTCGGCATCAGCCCCGGCGCCCTGCCGTCGGACGCGGAAGCCTTCGGCAATGCGGACATGGACCGCCCGGCGATGTTCCTCGAGGCGATCAACCAGGTGCTGGCTCTGTGGACCAGCGACGCCCCGTACAACCTCAAGGGCAAGTTCTGGACCATCGGCACCGAGCGCACCCACATTCCGGAAACGCGCATGGGCACGGTGGCCAAACCGCTGCAGCGCCCGCATCCGCCCATCGTGGTGACGGCAGTCGCGCCGCACTCCAAGGGCGTGGCCGAGGCGGCCGCGCGCGGCTGGGATCCGATTTCGGCCAACTTTCTGATGCCGGTGTGGGTCAAGACCCATTGGGCCAAATACGTCGAAGGGTGCGCCAAGGGCAACCGCGTGGCCGACCCGGCCAACTGGCGCGTCGCCAAGACCCTGTGCGTGGCCACGGACGACGCCACCGCCGAGCGCTATGTGACCGACCCGAACGGCCCGTATCATTACTATTACCGCTCTCTGATGGGCAAGTTGAAGCGCCGCGGCGCGCCGCTCACGCTTTTCAAGAACGACCCTGACATTCCCGACAGCGAGGTCACCGTCGAATCGGTGATCGAGGCGCTGGTGATTCGCGGCTCGCCGCAGAAAGTGGCCGATGGCGTGCTTGCGCTGCGCGAGACAGTGGGTGATTTCGGCACCTTGCTCTATGGCGGCATGGACTGGCAGGACCGCGAACTGGGACGCAATTCGATCATCCTGATGGCGGAGAAGGTGATGCCGCTGGTCAATCGGGCGCTTGGCGCCTGATCCGCCGTCGGCAGAGAAGGCTTGTTGGCAAGCAGACGCAACGGAGGCAGTGGAGGCACCATGAACACAGGCAAACGGCGTTTTCTCGGCATCTCGACCGCCATGGCGGCCGGGCTTGCGTGCATGCCCACCGCACGCGCGCAGCAGGTGGCGCTGCGCCTGATGGTCGGCTTTCCACCGGGCGGCTCGGGCGATACCTTCGCGCGCCTGATCGCGGAACAGTTGCGTCACGAACTCGGTGCAGTCGTGGTAGAAAACCGCGAAGGCGCCGGCGGCCTGGTGGCGGCCGAAGCGTTTCTGCGCGGGCCGACCGATGGCTCGGTGGCGATGATGCACACCGCCTCCTCGGCCGTGTTCGCACCGCTCATCCGCAAGAAGCCGCCCTATGATCCGCTCAAGGATTTCCAGTGGGTCGCCCTGATGTCGGTGGCGCCGCTGGTGCTCGTGGCCAATCCCAAGCTGCCGGTAGCTGACCTGAATAGCTTTCTGGAGTACCTGCGCGCAAGGCCGGAGCAGCCCTATGGCAGTGCCGGCATTGGCGCCTCGACCCACCTGGCGGCCGAGCTGTTGTTCGACCGGGCAGGGGTAAAGACCCTTCACGTACCCTACAAGGGCAGCGGGCCCGCGCTCACCGACACCATGGCCGGCAACGTCACCTGCATGCTGGAAACCCTGCAGACCACCCAGCGCCATCACGCAGCCGGCACGCTGAAAATTCTTGCAGTGTTGGGAGACACGCGAATTGCGTCTGCCCCGGAAATACCAACGGCGCGGGAGCAGGGCGTCGATGTGATCGCCTCGACCTACAACCTGCTGGCGCTGCCGATAAAGGCCGCGCCGGAACGTGCGGCGGTCATCGCGCGCGCCATTGCCAATGCGATGAAGAATGCGGAATTCCAGAAGAAGCTCATGTCGCAGGGCTTACAGCCGGTGACCGATACCAGTCCGGAGCAGGCGCGCGCCTTCGTAGCGGCCGAAGTCGCGCGCTGGACGCCGGTGGCGCGTCGGCTCAACATCGATATCTGATCGACCCGGACCTCCCGATGAAGGAAAACCTGAGAAGCGACCGGCAGTGCGCCGAGGCGGACGTTATCGCGTCGCTGCTGCGCCCGCGCTCGATCGCGATCATCGGCGCATCCGAGCGTTCGCGCTGGTCGCAGGCCTTGACCGAGAACCTCGCAAATGGCGGTTTCACCGGTCAGGTGCATCTGGTCAACCGGCGCGGCGGCAGCGTGCATGGCCGCACCGCAGCCACCCGTTGCGACGCGCTTGGCGAGCCCATCGACATTGGCATCGTGCTGACGCCTGCTGCGGGGGTGCCGGATGCGGTCGACGATCTCGCAGCCGCCGGCGCCGGGTCGGCATTGATCCTGACCTCCGGATTCGCCGAAACCGGCGCCGACGGCGCCGCCATGCAGGCGCGCCTGGCGCTGCGCGCGCGCCAGACCGGCTTGCGCTTAGTCGGGCCCAACAGTCTGGGGTTCATCAATTTTGCCGATCGCGTGCATGCCTGGACCGCGCCGGTGCGCGCGCTTTCACGCAGCAGCGGCGTGGCGATCGTCTCGCAGAGCGGCGCCACAGCCTATTTTCTGGCAGAACTCGCATGGCAGCAGGACCTTGGCATAAGTTGCGTTGTCGCCACCGGCAACGAAGTGGATCTAGACGTCGCCGCATTTATCGATTTTCTGGTCGCCGACCCGAACACCCGTGCCATCGCGCTTTTCATCGAGACCGTACGCCAACCGGCGCGCTTTCTCGCCGCGGCGCGCAGTGCTTTCGCTGCGGCCAAGCCAGTGGTGGTGCTCAAGGTCGGCGCCAGCGAAGCGACCTCGAAGGCGGCGGCCGCCCATACCGGCGCGCTGGTCGGAGACGACGCGGTGTTCGACGGCATCTGCCGCCAGCAGGGCATCATCCGCGTGCGTTCGCTCGAAGAATTGCTGGCCACCGCCGACATCGCGGGGCGCACCGGCGTGCTGCGCGCAGGCGGCCTTGCCATCCTTTCGAATTCCGGCGGCATGTGCGAGATCGCGGCCGATACCGCAGAAGCGCGCGGCATCGGGGTACCGCCGCTCACCGATGACGTGACCAGGCGTCTGCGCGATGCGATGCCCGGCTTCGGCACCCCGCACAATCCGCTCGACCTGACCGGCGGCGTGGAGCCGGCGAAGTGCGGCGACGTCGTGCGGCTCCTGGCGGCGCAGGACGCGATTGCCGCAGTTCTGTGCGTGCTTTATCCGATTCCGAGCGC
>JAYVST010000164.1:0-3675 GCA_043775255.1 Burkholderiales bacterium | reverse complement strand
GCACTGATGCTGTTCGGCGTGCTGCAGGCGGTGACCAATCTTGGCTTCTGGATACTGGCCGTCACCGCCAAATCCTATGCCTCGATGGCCATCGTGGTCGGGCTGGAGAACCTCGCCGGCGGCATGGGCACGGCGGCATTCGTGGCCTTCTTGATGACCCTGTGCCGGGTGCGCTATTCGGCCACCCAGTTCGCCCTGTTGTCGGCGCTGGCGGCCGTCGGCAGGACCTATCTGGCCGGGCCGTTGTCGGGCATCATGGTGACCGAACTGGGCTGGCCGACTTTTTTCCTGGCGTCATTCGCCATTGCCCTGCCGGGCCTGATCCTGCTGAAGCTGCAGCGCCGGCTGATCGACGCCATGGCCGCAGCTTGAGGCGTGCGCCACTCGAATTGAGACCCGTGGCCGCGGATTGCCACAAGGCAGGTCTGTCGCCGTACTACCCGGAATCGCACGTCAGCACCATCGCTTCGACCTCGCACGTCAGCACCAACGCTTCGACCTCGGAAGTCAGCACCAACGCTTCGACCTCGAAAGTCTATGCGCGAGGCCGGTTGGCGAGGCGCGACGCGGGTTATCGCTTCGCGCCCTTCCACCCCGAGTGCGTGATGTCGAAGATGATGCCGTCCGGGTCGCGGTATTTCTTCTCGTAGTACTCGGTAGTCTTGGCCGGCGCCACGTCCTGGAACAGGGTGGCGCCGTGCTTTTCGACGGCACGGCTTTGTTCGGCCAGGTCGTCACACAGGAAGCCCATGTGGTGCAGGCCGACGAAGTCGCGGCCGCGCTCGCCGGCCGCGGCGTCACTGCGGTACTTGAGAAGCGCCAGGCTGATGGTGCCATCCGAGAGGTAGACCCCGGTGGCGGTGGCGGAATTGGCCTGGCCAACCACTTCCAGGCCAAAGGCGTCGCAGTAGAACCTGGCCGACTTCTGCGGGTCGGGGACCGAGAGGGCGATGTGTCGCAGTTTTGCCATGGTGAAGCTCCCTTGAATTTTCGCGGCGACGTTCAGTCGGGCTTGACGCCGGTTTTCTTGACGAGCAGGCCCCAGCGCGCGATTTCGGATTTCACGTAGTCGGCGGTGCGCACAGGCGGCTCGCCGATGGGGTCGAAGGCGAGGCTCTGGATACGTTCTTTGATGTCGGCGCTTTGCACCACGCGATTGATCGCATCGTAGAGCTTGTTGACCACTGCCGGCGAGGTTCCGGCGGGCATGAAGATGCCCACCCAGGTGTAGTCCAGCATGTCGGGGTAACCTGATTCAGCCAGGGTGGGCACGTCGGGCAGCGAAGCGAGTCGGCGCTCGCTGGAGACGGCCAGCGCGCGCAGCTTGCCGGCCTTGATGAGTTGCAGCGGCGCGGTCATGGCAAGGGAACCCACCGGCGGTTCGCCGCCCAGTACGGCGGTAGCCGCCGGACCCGCACCGCGGAATTGCGCGGCCGGCATGTCGAGCCTGGCGCTGATGTTGAACAGATTCTCGCCGGTGAGATGGGGCGTGGTACCGCTGCCGGGCGAGGCGTAGGCGAGCTTGCGGGTTTTCGCGTAGGCGATGAATTCCGCCAGGGTCTTCACCGGCAGGGCAGGGTTGACGAAAATCACGTTGGGTTGCGCCGCCACGATGGTGACGGGCGCGAAGTCGCGCTCGGCGTTGTAGCCGGCATCGGCGAAACCGGTGTTGACGGCAAATGCGGACGAGGTGATCAAGAGCGTATAGCCGTCGGCCGGCGACTTGGCGACCGCCACCGTGCCGATGTTGCCGCCGGCCCCGGCGCGGTTTTCGATGATCAGCGGCTGGCCGAGGTTGTCGCCGAGCCTCGGGCCGATCAGGCGCGCGATCGTGTCCGGCGGGCCGCCGGGCGCGAACGGCACGACGATGCGCAGCGGTTTGTCCGGCCAGTTGGTCGATTGCGCACAGGCGCCTGTGGCCAGGGCGGCTGCCGCACATGCGATCAATGCGGCTCTCAGGACCGAACGAGGCGCCATGCACCGGGCCGGGTCAACTGTACGTGAACGGGAAATGATCGGCATTGCCTGTGATCCTGACTGGAGTTTCAATAGTTTGTCCCGGTTGCGCGAAGGAGATGCGACGCTTCGCGCTCGCGTCAAGACCGATGGCTGATGGCACAGCTTGCAGGTCAGTCCGTTCATGCAGTTGCGAATCGTCGCGCTCGCGTCAAGACGGATGGGGCGCTAGTTTTTCGGCTCGTAGGCCTCGACCCCGCCCAGCGCCGACAAGTCCTCCGCGCGGCCGCGCAGTTCGATGACATTGCGGTCCGGGTCGCGCACGAACAGCGAGACATGGCCGTCCTGGCCGAATGCCACCGGGCCCTGGGTAATGGCAATACTGTGCTCGCGCAACATGCCGATGGTGGCCGCGATTGAAGCGACGCGAAACGCCACATGGGTGTAGCCCGGGTACTTTTCCGGCACGTCCATCAGGATGTTCTTGCCACCGGCATCATGGTTGGCGTTGTAGATCAGGTTGATTTCCACGCCGTGGCGGTTCTTGATCACGACCACAGCGTCGTTCTCGGCCCGGTGCAGGGCGGTGAATCCGAAGTGACCATAAAAGGCGGCTGCGCGGTCGAGATGCGCGACCCGGATGCCGATATGGTCCACTGCTTCGATGTCGAACACGCGCTCCACCTCTTGCATTGCGGTTGGGGTGGGCGGATTCTAGTCGTACTGCGTTGCAGCGCCCTGATTGAACTGCCCTACGCGGCCGCAGCGACGCGATCGATGTCCAGGGTGGTGGTGCGACGCAGTTCGCGCCGGTATTTGGCATCGTCGAAAGGGCGCGCGCGATGCATGGTGGCGCGGTTGTCCCAGATGACGAAGTCGCCCACGCTCCAGGGGTGGCTATAGACGAACTCGGGCTTGGTGGCGTGCTCCATCAGGTCGCGCAGCAGCAACCGGCCTTCGGGCAGGCGCCAGTCGATGATCGATGACGCATGCGAGGCGAGGTACAGACCCTTGCGGCCAGTGCGGGGGAAATGGCGCACCAGCGGGTGGACGGCGCCCTTCAACTGCTCCTTTTCGGACGGCGCGAATTCGAAGCCCAGCACCTCGCGCGAATAGGCGATCGAGTGGTGCACCTTGAGGCCGGCAAGCGAGGCCTTGGTGGCGTCGTCGAGAGCGTCGTAGGCGGCGCGCATGTCGGCGAACTCGGTGTCGGCGGCCACCGGCGGTATCACGTGCGCGAACAGCATCGAGTAACGCCCGGCCGGATCGACAAATGAAGCGTCGGTATGCCACAGCCGATTGGCCAGCCCGGTCATGCGGCGGCGGTCGTCCGGCGACAGTAGTTGCCCGTCGGCGCCGACGTTGGAGATGTCCGACAGGGCTTCGTTGCCGAAACGGTTCTTGACCAGCACCGCCGTGGAAGTCCGCGCATGCAGGGCGCCGTCGAAGCGCTGGGCGAAATCGAGCTGCTCGTCGTCGGTGAACTTTTGATTGCGGAACACCAGCACGCCATAGCGGTCCATGCCGGCCCGAATCTCCTCAAGCGTTGCGCGGTCGTGCACCTGGCGCAGATCGACAGGGCCGGCCGCGCCGACGAAATGGGGATGGATTTGCTGGATCGGGAGTGTCATGGCGATTCCTTCGCTGGCGCGCCGCCGGAGTCGGGCGCGACCGGGTGTCAAGTGTGGCAGCTTTCGGGCTTCTGCTCCAGCGCGCCGG
>JAYVST010000163.1:0-3988 GCA_043775255.1 Burkholderiales bacterium | reverse complement strand
ATCTGGAACATTGCGAAAGAAGGCGTCGGCGCCATGACCACCGCGCCTTCGCGCGCGCAGGCTGCGGTGATGAACTGGATGCACTCGTCCGAGCCGTTGCCGCACAGCACCTCGCAACCAGTCGGCACCCCCATCTTTTCGGCGATCAAGGTGCGCAGGCGGGTCAGCGTCGGTACCGGGTAGCGGTTGAGCCGGAGCCGCGCGACGGTCGCGCCGACCTCCTCTGCCAGCCAGTCCGGCAGCGAGTACGGGCTTTCCATGACATCGAGCTTGACCATGCCGGCCGCGTCGGCGACAGGGTAGGCGCCCATGGCGAGAATTTCGGGTCGGATGACGGATTGGACCAGGGACATGGTGGCGGTAATGAGTGGCAGAGTTTTGAGTGGCAGCGTTTTCGGATTCGGCACGATGCGACGAAACACCGTTGCGGGCGCGCGTTGCGCGGCGGGTTGTCAGGGCATGCGGTATTGCGCCGAGCGCGCATGCGCCGGCAAGCCTTCGCCATGTGCCAGCTCGGAGGCGATTTTTCCCAGCGTGGCTGCGCCGGCGCGCGACACCTTGATGATCGACGAGCGCTTCTGGAAATCGTAGACGCCCAGTGGCGAGGAGAAACGCGCCGTGCGCGACGTGGGCAGCACATGATTCGGACCGGCACAGTAGTCACCCAGCGCTTCGCTGGAGTGCACACCCATGAAGATCGCGCCGGCATGACGGATCAGCGGCAGCAGCGCCTCCGGGTCGGCCACCGACAATTCCAGATGCTCCGGCGCGATATCGTTGGCGACGGCGCAGGCTTCGGCCAGATCGCGGGTGCGGATCAGCGCCCCGCGGCCGTTCATCGACCTTGCGATGATTTCGCGCCGCGGCATGCCGGCCAGCAGCCGGTCGGCGCTCGCTGCCACCCGCTCGATATAGGCCGCGTCCGGGCACAACAGGATCGCCTGCGCGATTTCGTCGTGCTCCGCCTGGCTGAAAAGATCCATCGCCACCCAGTCGGGATCGGCGCTGCCGTCGGCGATGACAAGAATCTCCGAGGGGCCGGCGATCATGTCGATACCGACCGCGCCGAACACGCGCCGCTTGGCCGCCGCGACGTAGGCATTGCCGGGCCCGACGATCTTGTCGACCTGCGCGATGGTCTGCGTGCCGTAAGCCAGGGCGCCAACCGCCTGCGCGCCGCCAATGGTGTAGATGACTTCCACGCCGACAATCGCAGCCGCGGCCAGCACCAGCGGATTGGTCTCCCCGTTCGGCGCCGGCGAGACCATGATCAATTCGCCGACGCCGGCCACCCGCGCCGGAATCGCGTTCATCAGGAGCGAACTGGGATAGGCCGCCTTGCCGCCCGGCACGTACAACCCGGCGCGGTCGAGCGGCGTGACGTTCTGGCCCAGTTCGGTGCCGTCGGCCTCGGTGTAACGCCACGACGTTGCCGCCTGGCGAACATGGTATGCGCGGATCCTCGCGGCCGCGGCTTCAAGCGCGTTGCGGCGGGAGGCCGGCAGCGCCGCCAGCGCGGCATGGGTTTTCCCGACCGGAATGCGCAAATCTTCCATCGAGCGCGCCGTCGTGCCGTCGAAGCGATTGGTGTACTCAATCACCGCATCGTCCCCGCGCGCGCGCACGTCGGCGAGAATCGACTGCGTCGCGTGCTCCACGCTTTCGTCAACGTCATCCGCGTAGGCCAGTACGGCCCGCAGGTCGGCCGCAAACCCCGCAGCCGCCGTATCGAGTCGACGGATGGCGAGGTTCATTGCACGGCTCGCTCGAAAGCGTCGATCAAGGACTGCACTGCCGGCCGCTTGGTCTTCAGCGCAGCCTGGTTGACGATGAGCCGCGAGGAAACCGGACCGATCTCCTCGACGGCGCGCAGTCGGTTGGCCTTCAGGGTGGCGCCGGTGGAGACGATGTCGACGATCACCTCGGCCAGCCCGGTCAACGGGGCCAGCTCCATCGACCCATACAGCTCGATCAGGTCCACGTGCATGCCCTTGGCGGCGAAATGCTCGCGCGCCACACTGACGAATTTGGTCGCCACCCGTATGCGGGCGCCGCGCCGCAATGCCGATTCGTAGTCGAACGCCTCGGGCACCGCCACCATCATGCGGCAGCGGCCGATCTTCAGGTCAAGCGGGCGGTAGATGCCGGCGCCGCCGTTGCGCGCCTCGTGCTCGACCAAGATGTCGGAACCTGCCACACCCAGGTCGGCCGCGCCGTATTGCACGTAGGTGGGCACGTCGGAAGCGCGCAGGATGATGATGCGCACGTCGGGCAGATTGGTCGAGAGGATCAGCTTGCGCGACTTTTCGGGATCCTCCGCCACCAAGATGCCGACGGCCTCCAGGAGCGGGACGGTTTCCTCGAAGATGCGCCCTTTCGAGAGGGCCAGGGTGATCACGTCTCGACTGCCCGAAAAATCCCGATTTTACTCGACAACGACAATCCGTTCCGCTTCTTTCGCGCCGCGCCGATGCACTTTCGCGCCGCGCCGACGCAGCGCACGCGAGGTCGGCGGATCAGCGCCGGCGCGTGATGCGTGCACCCACAGCGGACAGTTTCGCTTCCAGCGCCTCGTAGCCCCGATCGAGATGATAGATGCGGTCGATCACGGTCTCGCCTTCGGCAACCAGTCCGGCCACTACCAGCGAGGCGGAGGCACGCAGGTCGGTCGCCATCACGGTGGCGCCGGTCAGGTTGCGCACGCCCTTGACGACTGCCGTGTTGCCCTCGATTTCGATCTGCGCGCCCAGCCGCATCAATTCCTGCGCGTGCATGAAACGATTCTCGAAAATCGTTTCGGTCACCATGCCGGTGCCGTCGGCAATCGCGTTCAAGGCCATGAACTGCGCCTGCATGTCGGTCGGAAAAGCGGGATAGGGCGCGGTGCGCAGGTTGATCGGCCGCGGACGGCGGCGGGCGCTGATATGGATGCGATCGGGTTCGACTTCGATGCGCGCGCCGCTTTCGGTGAGCTTGTCGATCACCGCTTCGAGCGTGTCCGGGCGCGCGTTGGTCAGCACGACATCGCCGCCGGCAGCCGCCACGGCGGTCAGGAAGGTGCCGGTTTCAATGCGGTCGGCCATCACGCGGTAACGCGCGCCGTGCAAGCGCTCCACCCCGCGAATGACGATGCGGTCGGTGCCGGCGCCGACCACGCGCGCGCCCATCGCATTCAGACAGTGCGCCAGGTCGACCACCTCGGGTTCACGCGCGGCATTCTCGATCACCGTTTCGCCGTCGGCCAGGGTTGCCGCCATCATCAGGTTTTCGGTGCCGGTGACCGTCACCAGATCGGTGACGATGCGCGTCCCCTTCAGGCGGCGCGCAGAGGCGACGATATAGCCGTGATCGATACGGATCTCGGCGCCCAACGCCTGCAGTCCCTTGATGTGCTGGTCGACCGGGCGGGCGCCGATGGCGCAACCGCCGGGCAGCGATACCCGCGCCGTGCCGAAGCGCGCGAGCAGCGGCCCAAGCACCAGAATCGACGCGCGCATGGTCTTGACGAGGTCGTAAGGCGCTTCGGGCCGGTCGACATGTGCTGCGTCGACTCGCAGCGCGCCGCCATCGCGCACGACCTTGACGCCCATCTGCGCCAGCAGGCGCTGCATGGTCGCCACGTCCTGCAGGGCGGGGACATTGTCGACATCGAGCGGATCGGCTGAAAGCAGGCTCGCGCAGATGATCGGCAGGGCGGCGTTCTTTGCGCCCGACACGGGTATCTCGCCGCGCAGGCGCTCACCGCCCTGCAAGACCAGTTTGTCCATGGTGCAAGCCTCAGGCTGTCTTCCACTCTTCCGGGGTCAATGTCTTCATGGACAAGGCGTGAATCTCATTGCCCATTTGCGCACCGAGCGTGCGATTGACCAGTTGATGCCGCGCCACCCGTGATTTGCCGGCAAAGGCGTTGCTGACGATCACGGCCTCGAAATGCGCGCCGTCCCCCTGCACCTCGAGATGCTCGCATGCAAGGCCTTGCGCGATCAGG
>JAYVST010000162.1:0-4298 GCA_043775255.1 Burkholderiales bacterium | reverse complement strand
ACTGGCCGGGCAGGCGCATGGCTTCGAAGTGGCTGCCGGCCTCGCTACCGATCGGTGGCGTGGCGGGATCGAGCGGGAGATGAGGGGCACGGTTCGAACTTGCGCCACGGTCGCGCCCGTGATCGGGACCAGTAGAAGAAGACGAAACCGGCGTGAAAACCGCATGCGACGACCTCTGTACGAGTAGCCGTGGCCGGGCCCGTCCACCGGCGTCGGCCGTTACTGCTTTTGGGGATCCTTGATCCGGATCAGCGAAGCGTCCACGCCGTTTTGGGTCAACGTCGCCCTGACCCGGTTGATGTCGTCAAGTTTCGAGTAGGGGCCCAGGCGGACCCGATGCATGGTGCCCTTGCCGTCGATTTCCACCGTTTCAACGCGCGCCTCGAAGCCCATCAGCGCGAGCTTGGCCTTCTGATTGTCGGCGTCACCGGGGGAGCCGAATGCGCCGGCTTGCAGAAAATACATTTCCCTGGCGGCCGGCTTAGCCTCGTCGCCTTTCGACTCCGACCGAGCTTCGGCTTTGCTTTCGGCGCGGGCTTCGGCGCGGGCTTCGGCTTTGGCAGCTTCAGCGGCCTTCTTCGGGTCGATGACTTCTTCGTTGCCCGGCAAGATCTTGTAGAAGTCGAAGCGGTCCTTGGCGGGCGCGCCGCTCTTGGTCTCGCCGGTTTTCGCATCCTTGCCGAAAAGCGGCTTGTTGGGATCTGAATTGTCGTTTGCGCCCTTGGCCGGCGCACTCCGCTCGCCGCGCCCGGTCTTGTCTGCGAATGGCTTGGTGCCCTTGTTGAGGTAGAACGCCACGCCCACGGCGAGCAGCAGCCCAAGAAGCAGACCGATGACGATGCCGATCAGCGTCCCGCCCGCATGCTTCTTCTTGGGTGTTGCCGGTCCACCCCTGGTTTTGTAGTCGCGTTGTGCCATCGGCCTGACCGGTTTGCCGGTCTTTACATGTGCTCGGGCGCCGACACTCCGAGGAGTGCGAGCGTATTGCGGATGATCTGGGCGGTCGCAGCGTAGAGCGCCAAACGCGCCATTTTAACCTCATCGGCGGCGCTAAGAACGCGCAGTTCCCTCTCGTTGTACAAGGCATGGAAGGCTGCGGCGATGTCGCGCACGTAGAACGTGAGGTCATGCGGTGCGAGGTCGCGCGCGGCGGCTTCGATGGTTTGCGGGAACTCGGCCAGCTTTTGCGCCAGCGCCAATTCGCGGTCATGGGTGAGCGCATCGAGCGGCGCGGCGGCAAGGTCGGCAATGCGCGCTGCCCATTGCGTGTCCCAGGCCGAGAGCACACTGCAGATGCGCGCGTGGGCGTACTGCACGTAGTACACCGGGTTCTCGTCGGTCGATTTGAGCGCCAAGTCGACGTCGAAGACGAATTCGGTGTCGGCCTTGCGCGAAATCAGGAAAAAGCGCACCGCGTCGCGGCCGCGCGCCTGCTCCGTAGGTCCGCTGCCGCCGCCGGACATCTCGATTAAGTCGCGCAGGGTGACGTAGGAGCCGGCGCGCTTGGAAATTTTGACCTCAAGCCCGCCCTTCATCACCGTGACCATCTTGTGCAGAAGGTAGTCCGGGTAACCGACCGGTACGCCCATACCGGCTGCCTGCAGGCCGGCACGCACCCGCGCGATGGTGCCGTGATGGTCGGAGCCCTGCACGTTGACCACCCTGGCGAATCCGCGCCGCCACTTGGCGACGTGATACGCCACGTCCGGTACGAAGTAAGTGAAGGTGCCGTCGGACTTGCGCATGACGCGGTCCTTGTCGTCGCCGTAGTCGGTGCTCTTGAGCCACAGCGCGCCGCCCTCTTCGTAGGTCTTGCCGGCCGCCATCAGCGCCGCAACCGCTTCTTCGACCTTGCCTTCGGTATAGAGCGAGGATTCGAGATAGTAGTTGTCGAACCTGACGCCGAAGGTCCTGAGATCGACATCCTGCTCATGGCGCAGGTAGGCCACGGCGAAGTTGCGGATCGACTCCAGGTCCTCCGCGTTGCCGGAGGCGGTGACCTCGCGGTCGGCGGCATGCATCGACTTACGCGCAAGAAAATCCTGCGCGATGTCGGCGATGTATTCGCCGTTGTAGGCCGCTTCCGGCCAGGCGGCGTCTCCGGGCTTGTGGCCGCGACAGCGCGCCTGCACCGACTGGGCCAGGTTGGCGATCTGGACGCCGGCATCGTTGTAGTAGAACTCGCGCGTCACAGCGTAACCGCAGGCCTCGAATAGAGCGGACAAGGCGTCGCCCAAGGCCCCCTGCCGGCCGTGCCCGACATGCAGGGGGCCGGTCGGATTGGCTGACACAAACTCGATCATCATGCGTCCGGCACTGCCTGGCGCACTACGGCCGAACTTTTCACGCGCGGCCAGCACCGCGCCGATCACCCGCAGCTTGGCCTGTGGCTTGACGCGCAGGTTGATGAAGCCGGGGCCCGCCACTTCCGCGCCGGCGATCGCGCCGCCGGTGTCCGCATTGAGGGCGGCGACCAGCGCGGCGGCGAGTTCACGCGGATTTTTCTTCAACTGGCGCGCCAACTGCATCGCCACGTTGCACGCAAGATCGCCATGCGCCGCGACTTTCGGGCGCTCCAGCACGATGGGCGGCATGGTCGCGCCATTTTCCGGTGCGACCTGCGCCAAGGCAGCCTCGAGGGCCGCGACGATTTCCTGTTTGACTGCGGGCAGCATTGGAATTGGCGCCACCGACCGGAGTCAAAAAATGGCGCGTGAGACAATCCGGAATTATAGTCAACCGACCGATGCCCACGGCACACGACAGCAGGTTTTCGCCGATGATCGACCGCGAAATCCGTCCCATCCAAAACGTCCGGGAGTTTTTCATCGGAGGCCTCGCACCCGCTTGCCGTCCTTCCCGGCGCGGCGGCCCACCGGTTGTGCGGTGCGTAGCGACACAGTGCGGGCGTGAATCGGTATCGGACCGTTTTGCCGCCGTCTTGCCTTCTGTCGCCGACAGGCAACGGACTCTGCGGCCGATTTGAGTCGGGCGCGCGGCCATGGAAATCTATCTGATCCGCCACACCCGCCCGGGCGTTCCTGAGGGTACTTGCTACGGTCGCAGCGATGTGCCGCTCGACGAGGCAGACTTTGCTGCGCGCGCACCGGTGATCGCCGGCCATTTGCCGAGCGGCATGGTGTTCTATTCGAGTCCGGCGACCCGCTGCGCCCGCCTGGCCGAAGATTTGGTCGCGCGCACCGGCGGCTCGCTGGCAGGTGTCGACGGACGCCTGCACGAACTGCATTTCGGCGACTGGGAGGGCCGTGCATGGCGCGATCTGCCGCGTCATGAAACCGAACGCTGGAGGGGCGACATCGTTCACTATGCGCCGCCCAACGGCGAAAATTTCATGAGCATGTGGGCCCGTGTCACCGGGTTCTACCAGACGATTCTCGACGCGGCTTGCGCCGGTAGCGAGGCCCGCATCGCCATTGTCGGTCATGCCGGAAGCCTCAAGGTTCTCTTGATGCGGTCCCTCAAGCTGGCGCCGGACGAGTATGCGCTTACCGATGTGGCGCAAGGACGGGTGTCGCGCATCGATGTGAAGAAAAACGCCGAAGGCGAGTTGGCCGAACGATTGATGTTTCTGAATCGCTGACGACAACCTGTTCGTGACAGCGGCCTATGGTCTGTCGTCTGCCTTGCCTGCGGGCCCCGCTTGTTCGGCTGGATCGGAATGGGCCGGGTCGGCGAGGAAGCCGCGATCGGTGAGGCTCTCCAGAAAGGCGATCAGGTCGCTTCGTTGCTGCGGCGTCAGGCGAAAACCCGTGATGAACATGCTCTTGCCGGGGTTGGCCGCGCCATTGCCGGCGTAGGGTCCCGAGACGATGCGCCGGCCACCCGCCGTGTAGTGGTCCAGCACCTTATGCAGCGTGGCCACCGAACCGTCGTGCATATAGGGTGCGGTGACGGCGACGTTGCGCAGGCTGGGCGTGCGAAAACGCCCCATGTCTCCGGCGCGACCTGTCACGGCCATGAGCCCGCGGTTGGCCGCCGGATACGCGCCGCGGCCGTCGATGTTGTAGAGGCCGGTGTTGTGGAACCCGGTCTCGGGTTTTTCCAGGCGCTCGTGCATTACCGCATCGGAGAAGGTGATGCCGCCATGGCAATGGAAGCAGGCCAGACGCTCGCTGAAGAACAGTGCCTCGCCGCGTTTCGCCGCGTGGCTGATCGCTGCGGTCTGCCCGCCGTATCGGTAGCGGTCGTAAGGTGAATCGAAGCTTAGAAGTGAACGCTGGAACGCAGCCACGGCGCGCGTCAGGTTGGCGATGCTGTACGGGTCTGGTGCATCGGCA
>JAYVST010000161.1:0-8217 GCA_043775255.1 Burkholderiales bacterium | reverse complement strand
ATGGTGAGGTTCACGCCGAAAGGCTTGTCGGTCATCTGCCGGCAGCGCGCGATCTCGGCGGCCAGGTCGTCCGGCGTCGGCTGGGTCAGCGCGGTGAGGATGCCGAGGCCGCCGGCGTTGGAGACGGCCGAGGCAAGCTCGGCAAAGCCGACCCATTGCATGCCGCCCTGGATGATCGGATAGCGGGTGCCTAAGATTTCAGTGACGCGGTTTTTCATGGTGAAGCGGGTCCGTGAGTTGATGCCCGCGCGGTGCGGGCGGTTGGGGAGCGCGGCGGTGGCCGCCGTCAATCAAATTTGGCGCCGGAGTCCTTGATCACTTTCGCCCAGCGTATTTTCTCACTGGAGATGAAAGCGCCGAGCGAGGCCGGGGTGCCGCTCTTGACCTCGGTGCCCTGGCTTGCCAGGCGCTCCTTCATGTCCTGGGTGGCGAGAATGCGCGTGAGTTCGACGTTGAGTCTGGTCACCACGTCCGCCGGCGTGCCGGCCGGCGCCACGATGCCTTGATAGGAACCGGTCTCGAACCCGGGCAGCATTTCCGCGATGGTCGGCAACTCCGGCGCGGAAGCCACCTTCTGCGCGCTCGACACCGCCAGGCCGCGGATGCGGCCCGACTTGACGGTCGGGTAGGTGGCCAGCATGCCGTTCATGATTACGTTGGCCTGCCCGCCGGCCACGTCCGCCACCGCCTGCGACCCGCCCTTGTAGGGGATGTAGGCCCACTGCAGGCCGGTGCGCTGGGCGAATTCGATGCCGGCCAAGTGCGGGGCGCCGCCGGACCCCGAGATGGCGAAGTTGAGCTTGCCCGGATTGGCCTTCGCGTAGTCGATCAACTCTCTGACACTGCTGACCGGGACCGACGGGTGCACGCCCAGCACATGCGGTGAATACGACACCATGAGCACCGGCGCGAAGTCCTTGACCGGATCGAACGGCAGGTTCGGGACCACGCTGGGGTTAATCGACAGCACCGCAAGGTCGGTCAGCAGCAGGGTATAGCCGTCCGGAGCCGACTTGGCGACGTAGTCGGCGCCGACAATGCCATTGGCGCCGGCGCGCGACTCGACGATCACCGCTTGACCCCAGGCTTCGGTCAGCTTGGGGCCGATGGCGCGTGCGAGGATGTCCGAAGTGCCGCCGGCGGCAAACGGCACGACCAGACGGATGACTTTCGCAGGCCAGGTCTGGCCCTGCGCCGGGGCACTGCACAGTACGGCACAGGCAGCCAGCAGGGCTGTGCAGTGTTTGAACATCGGCATGCGGCTTTCCTTGGTTTTCATTGGAGAATGCTTCAGGCGACAAAGCGCCAGGCGGCGCCGTCGCGCACTACACGGCCTGCGGTGGCGCCGGCGAAATGGGTGCCAATGACCAGGGTCGGCGTATCGGCTAAGCACCCGAACATCCGGTTGCGGGTGGCGATGCCGGCGCTGACATCGAAATCGGCCGAGGACGCCCAGTCCGGGTGCGCCATCTGGCACGGGTGGTGCACGAAATCACCAGTGATCAAGGCTTGCACGCCGTCGGATTCGATGGCCACGCTGACATGCCCCGGCGTGTGGCCGTGGGTGGGCACTAAGCGCACCTCGTCGCAGATGCGATGGTCGGTGGCCACCAGGTCTACCAAGCCGGCATCGAACACCGGCTGCACCGAGTCGGCAAAGATTGCGTCCGGCCCTGCGCCCTCGCCCCCGGCGCGCCAGTAGTCGAATTCGCTCGCTGCCATCAGGTAGCGCGCGTTGGGAAAGGTCGGCACCCATTTGCCGTCCACCAGCATGGTGTTCCAGCCCACGTGGTCGACATGCAGGTGGGTGCATAGCACGGTGTCGACGCTTTCGCGCGGGGTGCCGGCGGCGGCCAGGTCCTTGAGGAAGGGGCCCTGCATGTCGTTCCAGTGCGGCGCCATGCGGCCGCTCTTGTCGTTGCCGATGCAGGTGTCGACAACGATGCACCGCGTCGGTGTTTGCACCACCAGCGCATGCACGCTCATGATGAGCTGGCCCTCGTCGTTCATGAAATGGGGCTTGAGCCAATCGATGCCCCTGACCGCGTCGCGCGTGGCCTGCGGCAGGATGAACCGGGTGCCGCCGGTGAATTCGAGCTCGACGACCTTGGTGACGGTGACCCCGCCGATATGCCATTTCATGTTTGTCCCGGCCTCCGGTGGATGGCGCTGTTCAGACGATGCGGGTCGCGTGTCCCGCCCAGTAGCGGTCGCGCAACACGCGCTTGTACAGGTTGCCGGTGGGCAGGCGCGGCAACTCGGCTTCGAAATCGATCGAACGCGGGCATTTCATCGAGGCCAGGTGCGCGCGGCAAAATGCGATCAGTTCCTCGGCCAGCACCGCGTCGGGTGCAACGCCCGGCAGGGGTTGTACCACCGCCTTGACCTCTTCGCCGAGGTCGGCATTGGGCACGCCGAAGACGGCCGCGTCCATCACCTTGGGATGGGTGATGAGCAGGTTCTCGCATTCCTGCGGGTAGATGTTGACCCCACCCGAAATGATCATGAAGGTGGCGCGGTCGGTGAGATGGAGAAAATTGTCGTCGTCGACATACCCGACATCACCCACCGTGCTCATCTCGCCGTCGGCTGAACGGGAGGCTTGCGTGCGTTCCGGGTCGTTGAAATAGACGAAAGGCGACCCGGACTTGAACCAGAGCGTGCCGGGCACGCCGCGCGGGCAAGGCAGCATGGCGTCGTCCAAGACATGCAGCTCGCCCAGCAAAACCCGACCCACGCTGCCGCGGTGCGCGAGCCACTCGGCACTGTCGCAGGCGGTGAATCCCATGCCTTCGGTGGCGCCGTAGTACTCATGGATGATCGGGCCCCACCAGTCGATCATCGCCTGCTTCACCTGCGCCGGGCAGGGCGCCGCGGCATGGATGGCGATTTCCAGGGAGGAAAGGTCGTAGCGGGCGCGCGATCGATCGGGCAGCTTGAGCATGCGCGAGAACATGGTCGGCACCAGCTGGCTGTGGGTCACCCTGTGCTTTTCCACCAGCGCCAAGTATTGCTCGGGGTCGAAACGCTCCATGATGACCACGCAGGCGCCGTGGCGGATCGCCAGGCACACCGCAGCCTGCGGGGCCGAGTGGTAGAGCGGCGCCGGCGACAGGTAGACCATGCCCTCGCGGTAGCGCCACAGTTTCTGCAGGAAATCGAACAAGGCCAATTGCTGCGCCGGCGGCTGCTGCGGCAACGGACGCAGGATGCCCTTGGGCCTGCCGGTGGTGCCGGAGGAATAGAGCATTGGCGTGCCGAGGCTCTCGTCGGCGATCGGCGTGGCCGGGTATTGCCCGGCGGCTTGCGCGAGGTCGATGAAGCCCGCGTCGGCCGCGTCTGCCGCGCCCGCCGCGTCATCGACCACGATCTTCAGTGCGACGTTGGGGCAATCCTTGAGCGCCGCCTTGGCCACCGCAATCTTTGCCCGCGAGGTGATCAACGCCCTGGCCTCGCAGTTGTTGACGATGTAGGCCAGTTCCTCGGCGGTGAGGTAGGAGTTGATGCAGGTGTAGTAGAGACCGGAGCGCTCGCCGGCGGCGCAAGCCTCCAGGTACCGGCTGTTGTTCTCCATGAAGATGGCGTAGTGGTCGAGCCGCTTCAGGCCATGCGCGCGCAGCAGGTGCGCCAAGCGGTTGCTCCGCGCCTCCAGTTCGCCATAGGTCACGGCGGCGCCGCTTGCGGCCATGATGAAGGCCGGCTTGTCGCGGCTCTCGATGGCATGGGTGCCCGGATACATGTCGTGTGGCGCCCTGGGTCAGATGATCTTGCTGGCGTGGCCGGCCCAGTAGCGGTCGCGCAACAGGCGCTTGTACAACTTGCCGGTGGGGTGGCGCGGCAGCTCGGCCTCGAAATCGACCGAGCGCGGGCATTTGATCGGCGACAGGCTTGCACGGCAGAAAGCGATCAGCTCCGCCTCCAGCGCCTTGCCCGCCGGGCCTTGCACATCGCGCATGTCGCGCGGCTGCACCACCGCCTTGACCTCCTCGCCGAATTCCTCGTTGGGCACGCCGATGACCGCGCAGTCTGCCACCCCGGGGTGGGTGATGAGCAGGTTCTCGGCTTCCTGCGGGTAGATGTTGACCCCGCCGGAGATGATCATGTGGGCCTTGCGATCGGTGAGGTAGAGATAGCCTTCGGCGTCCACATAGCCGACATCGTTAAGCGTGGTCCAGCCGTGGCGGTTGCGGCTGCCCGCGGTCTTCTCCGCGTCGTTGTGATAATTGAAGGGGCGGCCGTCGGCGAAGTAGACCGTGCCCTCCGCGCCGGCGGGCAATTCCGTGCCGTCGTCGTCGCAGATCTTGAGCACGCCGATGACGGCACGGCCGACCGTGCCGGGATGCTTGACCCATTCGCCCGAACTCACCATGGTCATGCCGTTGCCTTCGGTGCCGGCGTAGTACTCCCAGAGTACCGGGCCCCACCATTCGATCATCTGCGACTTGACCGGGATCGGGCAGGGCGCGGCGGCGTGGATGGCGACCTTCAGTGAAGAGAGGTCGTGCCGATGGCGCGCTGCCTGCGGCAGTTTCAACATGCGCACGAACATGGTCGGCACCAGTTGGGTGTGGGTCACCTTGTACTGCTCGACCAAGCGCAGATAGTCCTCCGGACCGAAATGTTCCATCACCACGCAGGTGCCGCCCAGGCGCATCGTAGTCAGGCAGAAACGCAGCGGTGCGGCGTGGTAGAGCGGCGCCGGCGACAGGTAGACCGCAGTCGTATCCATGCGGTAGAGTGTGGTGCAGATGCCCGTCAACGAGTTGGGCGCATCGATGGCCGGCGACTCCGGCGTCACCGACACGCCCTTGGGCCGGCCGGTGGTGCCGGAGGAATACAGCATGTCGCCGCCGGCAGTCTCGTCGGTAATGCGCCGAGCCGGTTGCGACGCCAGCGCCGCTTCGTAGGAGGCGTACCCGGGGGCGATGTTGTCGATCATCAGGCGCTGCCGCAGTCCGGGTGTCTGGTCCAGCAGTTGCGCCGCCAGCGGCGCCAGCGCGGCCGAAGTGATCAGGACCCGCGCTTCGCAGTTCTCGATGACGTAGGCCGCTTCGCCCACCGTGAGGCGCGTGCTCATGGCCGTGTAGATGATGCCGGCCCGATGCGCGCCGAAGCAGATTTCGAAATAGCGCAGATGGTTTTCCAGCAGCAGCGCGATATGGTCGCCCGCCGCCAGGCCCAGGCTGCGCAGCAATTGCGCCACTTGGTTGGAGCGGTCCTCAAGCTCGCGATAGGTGAGGCCGCCGCCGCCGCCGGCCATGATGAAGGCGGCCTTGTCGGGTTGTGTCGCCGCGTGGATGTGGGGATGCATTATGTTGGTCTCCGCCGGCCATTTGTTCTTGTCGTCGTACTACCTGTCAACCCGGCGCCGCATGGTCCGCCGTGATTTCCGCCAGCACGGGCCTCAAGTGCCGAAGAAAGCCCTGCGGGTTCTCGCTCATCGGAAAATGGCCAATGCCCGGCATGATCACCGCTCGGGCGCCGACGATGTCGCGCTCGAGCGCGCGGGTGTCTTCCGGGCTGCAGGAATAGTCGTATTCGCCAGTGAGCAGATACAGCGGGCAGGCGCGCGTATCGATACGCGCGACGCGCTCGCGCAGGTCGCCGTCGATCTTGTAGAAGTAGAGATCGCCCTTGAACACGCCCGGCCCGCCCTGCATGTAGTGCCACAGGGTCTCCCAACGATCCGCCTCGGGCGCATTCGGCCCGATCAGGCCCGAGACGATGCCCGCGCATACCTCGCCACCGTGCACATCCGGACGGTGCAGCCATTGCAGATCGTAGTAGGGCTCGACATGCGCGCCCGACTGCAGGCCGATCAGGGCGCGGAATTCCCGCGCGTGGTCCAGCGCCAGATTGAGCACGATGCGCCCGCCGATCGAGCAGCCCATCAGCACCGGCCGGTCCAGCTTGAGCGCGCCGCACACGCCGCGCACGATCTCCACATAGTCGGCCGAGGTGAGACGGTATTCATGGGTGTGCCAACCGGCCGGCGGCGAGGACTTGCCGTGCCACGGCAGGTCGAAGGCGATCACGCGGTAGTTCGCGAGGATGTCCGGATCGTTCTGCAGGGCACGGTACTGGCGCGTGTCGCTCCCGGCGGTGTGCAGGCACACCAGCGCAATGCCGACCCCGGATTCCTCGACGTAAACGCGATGCGGCTCGCCGAGCAGGTCGAGGTGCAGGTAACGGCCGACCACCGGCTCATAGGCGGGCTGGAAGGCGCCGTCCGGCGTGTGGCGTTGGGCGCTCGGCGTGCTCATGCCGCCCGCTCCCGCACGCTGGCCAGCACGTCCTTGAAATACCGCAGGTTGGCCATCAGAACATGCTGGTCGCCCTCGATTTTCATGGTGCGCGACTTCACCAGCGCCAGGATGTCGTTGAACCCGGGCGGCGGCAGCGGTAGCCAGAAGCGCCGCCAGGCCTCTTGCGGCGCGCGCAGCGCGAAAGTCCAGCGCGGCATCACGAACGGGCCGCGCGTCACGCTCTCGACACGGCCCGCATGGATCGCGACCAGGACCTGTTCAACGCCCGCCTCCAGCATGAATTGGGTATTCACGAAGCGGCCGCGCTGAACCAGCCAGGCGTCGGCATTGACGGCTTCCTTGAGTCTTTCCAGCATGTCTCCCGCCTCGAATTGTTGGGCACTACACAATTCATGACAAAAACAAGCCTCTGGCGCGGCTGGCATGTTATTGGTAACGATCAATCGTCGCTCCCGGTGGACCGGAATGTGCCGGTTCAAGGATAGCGCAGGCACGCGATCCGTGGGTGTTTGTGTTCCGACCGGTGCTCGCCTGGTGCCGGCCTTGTGTCAGACTCGCTCCTTTCGGGGCCGGGGGAAGGCGCGATGCTGAAAATCTGGGGCAGGACCAGTTCGGTCAATGTGCAAAAGGTGATGTGGGCGGTGGCCGAGCTGGGCTTGGCGCACGAGCGCATCGACGCCGGGCTGCACTACGGCTGCGTCAACGAACCGTGGTATCGGGCGATGAACCCGAACGCTCGCGTGCCGGTGATCGATGACGACGGCTTCGTTCTCTACGAATCCAATGCGATCGTGCGCTACCTGGCGGCGAAACACGGCGCCGGATCCCTCTGGTCGAATGACGTCCAGGTGCGCGCCGACGGTGACCGCTGGATGGATTGGGCTACCTCGACCCTGGCGCCGCCGATGACGCCGCTCTTCTGGGGCATGATCCGCACCCCGCCGGAGAAGCGCGATCCGGAAGCGATCGAGGCCGAGCGCCTGAAAGTCGAAGACGTGATGAAGCTCCTCGACGCTCGTCTGGCCCACCGGCCGTATGTGGCGGGCGAAAGTTTCACCATGGGCGATATTCCGCTCGGCTGCTTCGCCTATCGCTGGCATGCGCTGCCGATGCCGCACGGCGAGCATCCGCACCTCGCGCGCTGGTACGCGCGCCTGCAGGACCGAGCGGCGTTTCGCACGCAGGTCATGCATCCGCTGGTCTGAGGCAAGCACCTGAGGGGCAAGTCAGGCCAGCGCCGGGCCTGGTTGCGTCAGAGTCGGATCAGCACCTTGGCATTGGCGCCTGCCTCGACGCGTTGGTGCGCGGCCGCGATCTGGTCGAGTGGATAGATTGCCGTCTGCGGATGCTTGAGCGCGCCCTGCGCCAGCAGTTGCGTGACGCCTACCGTGGTCTCGCGCATCTGCTGCGGCGGCAGCCGGTAGACGATGAAGAAGGTCATCGTGATGAAGTTGCTGATCATCGGCCCGAACGGCACGGTGACATCGCGGGTATTCGAGCCGTAGATGACGGCTTTGCCGCCGAACTCCAGCCAGGAAGCATAGTGCTTACCGTTGCCGGCGCCGTCGAGGTCGATGATGCAGGCGGCGCCGTGTCCGTCGGTGATGGCGCGCACGCGCGCGGCGACATCCTCCTCGCGGTAATTCACCACTTCATGGGCGCCCGCAGCGCGCGCGATTTCGCCCTTGGCCGCACTGCTGATGAGCGCGATGACGCGCGCACCGGCCAAGCGCGCCAACTGGGCGGCGTAAAACCCGACACTGCCCGCGGCGCCGGCAACGATCACGGTGCGCCCGATCAACGGACCGCAGGCGGACACCGCATGAAAAGCGGTCATCAGCGGAATGCCAACCGAGGCGCCTGCCTCGAACGACACACTGTCGGGCAGGGACACCGCTTGTGCGACAGGCAGCGTGATGAATTCGGCCGCGGTGCCGAAAGCGCGCTCCCA
>JAYVST010000160.1:0-2412 GCA_043775255.1 Burkholderiales bacterium | reverse complement strand
GTGCAAAGCCAGGAGGCACTCTCCAGTCAGGCCAGGACCCTGCGCGAAGCGCTCGACGCCGAACGCCGCCTCACCACCCAGCAGCAGAATTTCGTCTCCATGACCTCGCACGAGTTCCGCACACCGCTGACCATCATCGACAGCCACGCGCAACGCCTGATCCGCATGAAGGACCGGCTCCTGCCCGACGCGCTGGCCGAGCGGGCGCGCGGCATCCGCGCCGCCGTCACCCGCATGACCAGCCTGATCGACAGCCTGCTCAACACCTCGCGCGTCTTCGACGGCGATGTGCGCCTGCACCGTGAAGACGTCGATCTGGGCGGCGTGGTGCGCCAGGCCTGCCAGATGCATCGCGAAGTGGCGCCGGGGGCGCTGCTCAACGAATCCGGCGTGTCGGAACACATCCCGATCACGGGCGATCCGCGCCTGCTGTTCCAGGCCGTCAGCAACCTGATTTCCAATGCCGTCAAGTATTCCCCGCCGGGCAGTCCGATCGATGTCGTGGTGGGCCGGGCCGAAGACATGATGCGGGTGGCCGTGTCCGACCACGGTATCGGCATACCGGCGAAGGATCGGGCGCACCTGTTCGAGCGCTATTTCCGCGGCAGCAACGTGAGCGACATCGCCGGCACCGGCGTCGGCCTGTATCTGGTGGACATGGTGGCCAGGCTGCATGGCGGCAGCGTCGCAGTCGATAGCGCGGAGCACGGCGGCAGCTGCTTCACCCTGATGCTGCCGGCCGCCAATACGCCGCCGGCTTCGGCGCGGAATCCGCAAGCGGGGAGCGCGTGAGCATGCGCCGACACGCCTTCGTCATCGCACTTTGCGCGACCTTCGCGCTGCCGCACGCCATGGTCATGGCACAGGGATCGCTGCCGACGCGCGAACTCACCTTGCCGGCGGCAGAAGCCCTTCTGCTGGACAACAACCGCGAAATCAGGCGCGCGCGGCGGGCGATCGAGCAGGCCGAGGCCGATATCATGATTGCCGGACAAAAACCGAACCCGCAGCTCGGCGTCGCGCTGCAGAACCTCAATCGCAGCCGCGGCATCGGCGCCGGCGGTCTGCGCGACAAGACCGTCGACACCATCGTCGGCGTCTCCCAGATGATCGAGCGCGGCGGCAAGGCCGAACTGCGTGTGGCGGCGGCGCAGTCGCTGGCCGACGCGAGCCAAGGCGACTTCGGCGAGACGGTGCGCACGCAATTGCTGGCATTGCGCTCGGTCTACTACGAAACGCTGGCCGCGCAGGAAAAGCTGGCCGGCGCCAGCGAGAACGCGCGCCTGTACGAAGCCAGCGTTGCGGCGGCGGCTTTGCGCCTGCGTGCCGGCGACCTTTCGGGGGCAGACGTAGCGCGCATCCGGGTTGACGCGGCACGTGCGCGCAATGACGTGACTGCCGTCGCAGCAGACCTGGCACGCGCCCGGCTCGCGCTGGCCGTGCTGATCGGCGCCGAGACCGACGCGACCGCCTTCTTCGCCGTCTCCGCATGGACATCCACGGACGCATCGACGCCGACGAGCGAGGACCAGGTCATGCGTCGTCCGGACGTGCGCGCAGGCGCCGCGCGTGTCGCGGCGGCCGATCGCCTGCGCGATCTGGCGCGCTCGCTGCGCACGCGCGACATCAGCGTTTCGGCACAATTCGAACACTGGCCCGCCAGCGACGCCAATCCGGTCGGCACGGGCAACAGTTTCGGTGTCGGGGTATCGCTGCCGCTGTTCCTGCGCCATTCATACGAGGGCGAAGCCGCGCGCGCCCAGGCCGACTGGTATGCCGCGCGCGACGAGTTCGACCGCACCGTGGCGCTGGCGCGCGTGGAGATCGCCAGAAGCCGCGCCGATCTCGACGCCGCGCGCGAACGCCGCAACCGCATCGACACCGACCTGCTGCCGCAGGCACGCAAAAGCGCCGACGCCGCCGAGTTCGCGTTTCGCAACGGCGCCATCGGCGTGATGGACCTGCTCGACGCGCGCCGCACCCTGCGCGCGATCGAGATCGAAGCAACGGTGGCGCGCGCCGACCATGCACGTGCCCTCGCCGCGCTGCGCGCCGGCGTTGAAGAGCTGCCGCATGAGGCCGACGCGCGGCCCGGCACAACCCAGGCGACGGAGCCAAAGCAATGACCATGCGCACCTTAGGCGGCGTCGTCGCTGTCGCCGTCCTGGCCGGCGCCGCCGGCTATTTCGCCCGCGGCAGCGCGGGCCCGGCGGTGTCCGACGCCGCACCGGCCCCCAAAGCCGAAGCACGCACGCCCAACCAGATTTCTTTCCCGGAGGGCGCGCCGCAACTGGCGGCGGTCAAGGTCGAGGCGGCAACTGAAGCGCCGCTGCCGATTGCCGAACCGCTCAATGGCCGCATCGCCTACGATGAAGACGTCACCGCGCGCATCTCCACGCCGGTGGCCGGGCG
>JAYVST010000159.1:0-4503 GCA_043775255.1 Burkholderiales bacterium | reverse complement strand
GCGATGCATGACGCCTCGCCCGCATCGAGAAAAGGATGTGCTTCGACGATCTGCGGGATTCGGAGTTTCGCAAGCCAGCCCGCACGCAACCCGGACGGCAAGGCTTGCACGTCAGGCTTGGCGCCATCGAGTGCAAGTTCTTCCACCACTTCCAGCGTGACATGAACGCGACCGAACAGGCCTTTCAACAGCCCAAGCTGCCCCGCTCCGGCCAACGCGATCAGCGGCCCCGCATCGGCGATGACCGGCGCTGAAGCGGCTAGGCGGCGGGGCGCTCGCGCGACAGCCATGCATCGATCGCCGCAACATCGTCGGCAATATTGTCACTCTCGGGTGTCAAAGCAATGCCCAGGCGTGCCAGGATGTCCAGCATGTCCGCACGGCTCTTGCCGGCCATACGCGCGGCTGCGCCTGAACTGACCACGCCATCGCGAAACAGCGACGCCGCGATCGCCAGACGCAGTCTCCCGACATCGGGCATGCCGAGTTGCTTGAGTCCGACCAGTATCGCCTCGGGAGAATCGCGGTTGGTCACAATCACCATCTCTCCTTCGCGCGCATGCTTGAGGGCGCTAGTCGGATTGCTCTTGAGTTCGCGTATCGATACGCTTTCCATGGCAGAAATAAGTGTGTAGGAACAAGATGCAGGAACAATAGCATGCAGCTCGCCGGCTCGTGCTCGCCGGATCAACTTTCGAATCAACGATTCGCCGGATCGACGATGCGCCGGACCATTGAACACGGATTGCGCGAAATCAGGCAAAGTGCGCAGGATTCGCAAGCGATAGCGGACTTGCGACCAAGCCTATCGGCAAGAGGAGACTCACCATGAAGCGCTCGACATTTTTCGCGGTGGGCATGTTTGCCCTCGCGTTGCCATTTACCGCTGCGGCGCAGACCGACTGGCCGCAAAGGCCCGTCACCATGGTGGTGCCGTATCCACCCGGCGGAGTGAATGACGCGGTGGCGCGCATCTATGCCAACAAGCTGGCCACGGAGCTGGGTCAGCCCATGCTCATCGACAACCGTGCCGGCGCCGGCACCACGGTGGCCTCGAACTACGTGGCCAAGGCAAGCGCCGACGGCTACATCATTTACGCTGCGGGCACCTCCCTGGTGATCAACCCCACGCTCACCGGAGCGGTGCAATACGACGCGAACAAGAGCTTCGAACTGGTGTCCTTGATGTCGTTCACGCCCTTCATTTTGCACATCAACGCGGCCTTCCCGGCGAAGAACATGGCCGAACTGATCACCCACGTGAAGGCCAATCCCGGCAAGTTCAACATCGCAAGCTCCGGTATCGGCGCCACCAACCACTTGATCGCCGAGATGCTGAAGCAGGAGGCCGGCCTCGACCTCACGCATGTGCCTTACAAGGGCGGCGCGCAGGCAGGCCAGGACGTGGCCGGCGGCCAGGCGCAAATGATGTTCTCCGCCGCGCTCGAGGCCAGGCCATTGCTCGCCGCCGGCAGGACGCGCGCCATCGCCATTACCAGCGCTCAGCGTTCGCCGGCCTTTCCGGAGATTCCCACGGTGGCCGAGGCCGCCGGCATCAAGGATTTCGCGGTGGTGTTCTGGCAGGGCATGGTGGTGCCGGCCGGCACGCCTAAGGCCATCATCGAGAAGCTCGAAAGGGCCATTGCCAAGGTGGCCGCCGATGCCGACATGATCGAACGCTTCAAGCCGCAGGGCGTGGAAATCCGCGCCTCGACGCAGGTGGAATTCAAGGACTTCATGCGCAAGGAGGAGGTGCGCTGGGTGCGGCTGATCAGGGAGCGCAACATCAAGGCGGAGTGACTGGCCGCGCTACCCGCAATGCGCTGGGTGGACCGGCGTTGCGGACCCATGTCACACGCACAGGCTATGGAGCGGCCCAGGGGCAACGGTCGCGCCGCTCGGCTTCGCGCTATCAGTTGCTTGCGGGGAGACGCGACGCGAGCTTCTGCAGGCACCGCACGCCCTGCGCCAGAGACCTCGTGTCGTCAATGCCCAGACCCTCGATGACGCGTCGGCGCAGGGCGGCATCTTCGGCGTAGCGGGCGGTCGCGGCGACCGCCGCGCGACGGACCGCGACACCGTAAGCCGCGGCCGCGCGGGTCGCACCGGCCAGCGCGGCGGCTTCCGGCCAGTGCGTCAACATGAACGCGAGATCGACTAAGTCCCGGCTCAACACCGCGGTGTCGTTCCAGCGGTCGGCGTTGGCCAGCCACTTCTCGGCGAAGCAGGACTCCTGGTCCAGGACCGCGACTGGCAGCGCAGGCGTTCGCTCGCCTTGCAGGGCGATCCGGGCTTCGAGAATGATCTCGAACTTGAGTGGCGCGCCGTCGACGTCGATGACGGTGCGAATGCCGTATTGGTCGGCACGCACGTCGCGCAACAGCCTTACTCCGGCCACCTTGTTGCGCAGGATCGGCCCCAGTGAACGTTCGGCGATCCCGGCGCGCAACGCGCGGTAACCGCCGATGTCGGCGCACAGGAAGTCGACATCGCGGGATTCGCGGTACTCGCCCAATGCGAGCGATACCCGTGTCCCGCCACCGAAATAACAGTTTTGTGTCGCGAGAAAGTCGCCGTCCAGCGCTTGCAACAAACGCAGTACCCGCCGATGTTGCTCACGGCGAAACTCAGTCATGGTTTGCGACGGGGCCGAAGCGTCGTTCGAGTTCGGACAAGAGCGCGCGCTCGTCCGGCGCCAGGTGCCCGGTGTCGACGAAGCGATGGTTTCTGTCGTAAAGACTCCAGGCGTCGGCTGCGTCGATGTAGGCGGTCTGGCGGTTCCAGCACAACAATTGCAACTGCGGGAAGTCGGCGATGCGAAGCATGTCGCGCTCGAGCAGATTGCGGAGCGCGTCCGCAAAGCGCGGATGACGCATCGCGAAAGCAAGCTTTTCGGCCTGCGCGACCGGAAGCTTCAGGCGCACTTCAACCGTTCCCGCGGCGCCTTCGCGCGCGCGTTGCCGTCGCTTCGCGGCACGCACTTGCTCCACGCGCGATTGCGTGCTGGAACGCGGTCGGCCGCGGCGCGTGGTTTGCGAGGTGGTGGAGGTTTCGGAGGTGTCGGTCATGACGAAAAAATAATGATGACGCGTCACTATTATAGATCGGTTCCTTCAGTTGCTAAGGCGGCCGCCGATCCCGACATGATCGAACGCTTCAAGCCGCAGGGCGTGGAAATTCGCGCCTCGACGCAGGTGGAATTCAAGGACTTCATGCGCAAGGAGGAGGTGCGCTGGGTACGGCTGATCAGGGAGCGCAACATCAAGGCGGGGTGAGCGGGTGCGTCGCGGCCATCTGCGCGGAATCAGCGCACGTTGATGGCCGGCGCTGCCCGTCCTAAGCGAAAGAGCGGGTTAGCCGCAGGAAATTCGATCCATCACTGCTGCTGTCGTCACCGCTTGCAGGGTGAACAACCGACTTGGAGGCAAGAGTTCAGAGGCATTGACATGACAATGCAATTGCATTACCATGCCCGAATTCTCCAGATTTCAAGTCAATCCCATGCCTGCCACCCTCGAAGTCGAATCCACCCTGACGGACCGCTACCAGACCACGGTGCCGGAAGTGGTGCGTCGCGCGCTCAGGCTGAACAAACGCGACAAGATCCATTACACCGTTCGCTCCGACGGGGAGGTTGTGCTCAAGCGCGCCGATGCTGTTGAAGCCGACGACCCCCTGCTCGGCCAATTCCTCGGTTTTCTTGCGCGCGATATCGCCGCCCATCCGGAGCGGCTGACGGGTGTCGACCGCGGCTTGATGAAACGCATCAAGACCCTGACCGGCAAGACAAGAATTGACCTCGACGCGCCGTTGTCGAAAGACGATGAATGACCAGCGCCAAACCGGCAGCGTTGGTGGTGAACGGGTGGAAGATATTCGCCCACCCCTTGTTTCTCGATCAACTCACGGCGCTGATCGATCAGGTGGAAGGGCAGAAGCGCAAGGACCCGGCCGGGTACAGCGCGAAGAACGCCACCAAGCGCCTTGCCGCCATCGCGAAGCTGGCGTTCGAGGTGATTCCGC
This sequence comes from Burkholderiales bacterium, assembly GCA_043775255.1. Taxonomy (GTDB): domain Bacteria; phylum Pseudomonadota; class Gammaproteobacteria; order Burkholderiales; family JAEUOS01; genus JAEUOS01. The sequence continues at coordinate 480 of JAYVST010000159.1, read as the reverse complement.
AAGATCCTGCGCGGTCGGAGTACCGCCAAGGCAGCGCATTAGGCGCTGACCACAAGCATTGGTTCCGCGCCAAATTTTTTCAGCAATACCGGCTGTTCTTCCGCTACCACGCGTCGAGCAAGGTGATCGTCTACGCGTGGGTGAACGACGAAGACAGCAAACGCGCCTACGAAAGCGTTGACGACGCCTATCGGGTTTTTCGCAGGATGCTCGAAAACGGCCGCCCGCCAGACGATTGGAACCGGCTTGTTGCCGAGGCCGGCACGCACGTGCAACGCCTGCGCAAGGTTGTTGTGCGGACAGCGCTCGCCTAGCAGCCTGTCGGACTTGGGAATCGTCGGCTGCAAATCGGCCGCAGCGGTCCATTTTTCACCGCCTTCTTGCCCCATAGCGGGGCTATGGGGCGGCGAATGCGGCAAAAACTGTCCTCGCTGGGGCCGATTTTCGCTTTCGACGCCCCAAGTCCGACAGGCTGCTAGC
>JAYVST010000158.1:0-11859 GCA_043775255.1 Burkholderiales bacterium | reverse complement strand
CGGCCGCCCTGCTCATCGGTGATTCGGTTGTACCGGATCTCGTTCAACGCGGCCCGGCTCTTGATGAGGTGACCGACATTGCCGTGATGGAAATAGCTTCCCGTGATCCGCAGGGAGCCGATGGCCCCGACATAGAGGTGATGACTCAGGCCATCGCCATACCCGTTGTAGCCAAACTCGCTGTTTTCAATTTCCAGACGCGCCTGACTCTGTTCAATGCCGCTGGCCGTCAGCAGTCCGCTTTCGCTTCCCCAGAAAAGACAGTTCCGAACGATCAAATGCCCGTTCTCGAAGCGGATGCCAGCACCGTTGCGGTCCTCCACACGAACGCCAATGAAGTCAATGTTCGAAACCGTGAATTCACCGTCGCGAATCACCCAGATGGCCTTGCCTTCGGCGCTGTGGCCATCGGCAAAAAGTCGCGCGTTCCCACCGACGCCGCGGATGGTCAACCGCTTCTGCTGCCACACCGCGACGTCACCGTGGTAGTCGGCCGCGACGATTTCGACGGTGTCACCGTCGTGAGCTCGCGCGGCGACCTCAGAGATCGTGCGTATCGACTCTGACGGGCCGACTCGCCACACACGGTAGACCGGATTGGCAACGAGATCGGCGGTTGTTGCGGGCTGATCTGGCAGGGAACCCATCCGCAGTGGTGGCTCGGGAATCACGAAGGGCACGCTGCGCCGCTGATGCACAGAGGGTTCATCCAGCCACTCACGCGCTACGGCAATGAGGGGCAAGCTGACCTGTTCGAGTTTGGAATGGCCTTCGAGTCGGCGCTCGACATAGTCCATCAGCCGCCCGGGCGTCTGGCCTAGATAGACATACAGCCCCGAAACAATGGCCGCGGCCAAGATACAGAACAGCGACAGGGCCAGCAGCCAGCGCATGCGGCGACTGTGATGGGCGGCTGAGAGGGCGGAGCTCACCCTGGGGAGCCCTGCTGCTCAACCCATTGTGTCGCCAATAATTTCCGATCGATCTTGCCGTTCGGATTGCGTGGCAGAGGCCCTGCTACCACCTGGACGCCGTGAGGCACCATGTACGCCGGCATGTGCGCCTTGCAATCGGCCAACAGCGCAGGGACATCCACCGTTTCTCCAACGGCACGTGGCGTGACGATCACTTGGATCGCCTGGCCTAGCACAGCGTGGTCAACGCCAAAGGCGGCACATTCACCCATCCGGCGGGTGGCGTAGAGCACTTCTTCCACCTCGGTAGGGCTGACGCGGTAACCAGACGTCTTCATCATTTCGTCGCGTCGGCCGATGAAGTAGAGGAAGCCTTCGGCATCGCGGCGCACGTTGTCGCCCGAGAACACTGCGTACTCGGGCAGTTTCAACCCGGTCTGGCGGCCAGCGACGCCAGCTGGCAGCAGTTTGTAGCGCTCAGCCGTCTTCTCGGGGTCGTTCCAGTAGCCCTGGCCCACCAGCGCGCCGCGGTGCACCAGTTCACCCGGCTCGTCGGGTTCGCATTCCGTACCGTCCTCGCGAAGCACCAGGATCTCGGCATTGGGAATGGCTTTGCCGATGGAGTCTGGCCGGCGATCTACCTCGGCCGGCGACAGATAGGTGGAGCGAAACGCCTCAGTCAGGCCATACATCAGGAATGGCTGGGCCGATGGCGCGCGCGCACGCAACGCGTTCAATGTCTCGCGCGGCATGCGCCCGCCGGTGTTGGCGAAATAGCGCAGCGACTGCTGCACTTCCACCGGCCATTCCAGTTGCGACAGTTGGATGTAGAGCGGCGGCACGGCGGTGAGCCCGGTCACCTGCTCACGCGCCATCGCCTTGAGCACATCGCGCGGCAGCAAATAGTTCAGCAGCACCACCCGCGCGCCGCTGTGGAAGGCGGTGGTCAACTGGCTGAAGCCGGCGTCGAAGGAAAGCGGCAAAGCCGCAAGCAGCGTGTCGCCAGGTGTGTTGCCGAGGTACGAGGCAACGCTCTTCGCCCCAGCGACCATATTGCGATGGGACAACACCACGCCCTTTGGCTTGCCGGTGCTGCCGGACGTGTAGAGGATGGCCGTGATGTCGGTGTCGATGATCCGATGACCGGTTCGCGCCGGCGCCGCCAGCAAATCGTTCCAAGCGACCGATGCGCTGCCGCTTGCCGGCGCCGACGCTGCCTCAACGCCCACGACCACCACGTGACGCAGGGCGGGGCAGTCGGCAAGGGTATCGCGCAACAGGTCGAGCCGCTCCGGGGACGTAACCAACACCCTGACGTCGCAATCGCGCAGGATGTAGCCCACCTGTTCGGGCTTGAGCAAGGGGTTGAGCGGCACGAACGCGCCGCCCGCGGCCGGTGCGCCGAAGCTGGCGATCACGGTTTCCGGGCGTTTTTCCAGGTATATCGCTACCCGTTCGGCACGATTCAATCCGAGGTCGATCAAGCCGGAGGCAAACGCGCGGGTGGCAGCGGCCAGCGTGCCGTAGGCGGAAGTGCTCTTGGCGTATGTCAGTGCCGGCGCGTCGGCGTTCAGTCCGGCGGAGGCGAAAAGGAGCTCGTGCAGAAGACTGGTTGAATTCATTTGGGGCTTAGGCGATGCGAAGAGTCTTACGGGTTATCCTGTTTTTGCCGAGTCGCTGTCGCGTTGCGACAGCGCTTGTGAATCGCCGCGGGCGTGCCACATACCGGACTTTACAGCGCCGATCGCGGCAAATGCCGGGGATCGACTGGATTATCGGAAAAACCCCACGTTTCTTGACCTTTTTTGACAATCACCGCGACGCACGGCAGGCATCATCGAGGTTTCTGCCGGGTCGGGCCGGGTATGATTCACGACTTGGCAAATGCTCGAGGGACGGCGAGACGCACGGCCCGTCGCGCGTAATCGACGAGGGAGAGGCAATGGACGTGGCAAAAGAAGTTGTGAAGGTACTTGATGAAATCCTGCATCTGGGGGACCGGGCGGCACGATTGAATCCGTCGTCGCCGTTGCTGGGCGCCATCCCTGAACTCGATTCGATGGCCGTCGTGGCCATCCTCACGGCCATCGAGGAGCGTTTCGGCGTCATCGTCGAGGACGACGAGATGGACGGCGCCGTCTTCGCCACTGTCGGTACGCTGGGAGAATTCGTAAGCAGGAAGGTCACTGGCTGAGCGCTGACATGGCTTCGCACGGGTTCGAGGCTCTTTTCATTGAGGGGGCGGCCGGACGGCTGTTCTGCGCCCTGCATGCGCCGTTGACGACAAGCGCGACCAAGGGCGTGATCGTTTACCTGCACCCGCTGGCCGATGAAATGAACAAGGCTCGGCGCATGGCGGCTCTCGCCGCGCGCGCGCTCGCTGCATCCGGCTGGTGGGTGCTGCAACCCGACCTCCTTGGTTGCGGGGACAGTGAAGGTGATTTCGGTGCTGCCAGTTGGGCCACCTGGCTCGACGACGCAGCCTGCGCCGTGCGCTGGCTGCGTGAACAAAGCGGCCATGCGCCTGTGCTGTGGGGATTGCGCGCCGGCTGCCTGCTCGCCGCCGCGGCCGCGGGGCGGATGGCGCCGGCGCCGCCGATGATCTTCTGGCACCCGGCGGTGTCCGGGCGGATTCATTTGCAACAATGGCTGCGGATGAAAGTGGCCGGAGCGATGATCGCAGGCGCTCGCAAGGGCGGCGACGGTACCCGCCAGTTGCGCGAGCAGCTATTGGGTGGTGGCAGCGTCGAGGTCGGCGGTTACATGATCGCACCGGCGCTCGGGACCGGCCTCGACGGCGCCACCCTGGCGCCGCCGGTCGACGCCGGAAAACTTCTGTGGCTCGAAGTTTCTTCCGCGCCGGCCGGAGAGCTTCTCCCGTCCTCTCAATCGGCTCTGCAGGCCTGGCGCGCGGCGGGGTGGCAGGTCGACGCCGCGGCAGTTGGAGGTCCGCCGTTCTGGCAGACCCAGGAGATCGAGGAGATTCCCGAACTGGTGCGCCTGACAGTGCAGCGGGCCGAAGGATTGCGTGCATGAACTACGTCGAAGAGGCGGTGTGCTTCGACGCGGTTGGGGAGCGCCTGGTCGGCATCGTCAGCCGGCCGCAACAGCCGGCCGGCATTGGCGTGGTTGTGATCGTCGGCGGCCCGCAGTACCGTGTCGGCAGCCATCGGCAGTTCGTGCTGCTGGCGCGTCGCCTGGCCTCGCAAGGCATCGCGGTGATGCGTTTCGACTACCGCGGCATGGGCGACGGCGCCGGCCCAGTCGTCGATTTCGAGAGCTGCCAGGAAGACGTCGCTGCTGCCATCGAAGCCTTGTGCGCGCAGTGCCCGGCGGTCGAACGGGTGGTGCTGTGGGGCTTGTGCGATGGTGCGTCGGCGGCGCTGCTTTTCCTTGCCCATCCCCGGGCGTTGCGAGTGGTCGGACTTTGCCTGCTCAACCCTTGGGTTCGTTCCGAAAGCTCCCTCGCACGTGCCCAAGTGAAGCATTACTACGGGCAGCGCGTACTGCGACTCGAATTTTGGGCCAAATTGCTGGGTGGTCGGGTCGATGTTGTTGGAGCGGTAGGGGAGCTTTCGCGCAAGATCCTGCAGGCCTTGCGTGGCGGCGCAGTCGCGCACGCGACGCCGTTTCAGAGCCACATGGCCAATGCGCTGCGATCATTTCGGGGTCACGTGCTGCTGGTGCTAAGCGGCCGCGACCTCACCGCGCGCGAGTTCGTTGAATACACATCGGCGGATTCGAACTGGGTAGGGTTGCTGGACGGCACGCGGCTGGCACGGCATGAGGTGCCGCAGGCCGACCACACGTTTTCCTCCGCGCCGCTGCGCGCCGATGTAGAAGAGCTCACGTTGCGATGGCTGGTCGATACCGTGGGGGCGCAATGAGCCGCAAACGGATTCTGATGATCGCGTATCACTTTCCCCCGCTTGCCGGCAGCAGCGGCATCCAGCGCACCCTGCGCCTTGTGCAACAACTGCCTGAATTCGGATGGGAGCCGCTGGTATTGGGTGCCGATCCGCGCGCGTTCGAGAACACCAGTGACGACTTGATGGCCGATGTCCCTGCGGGAATCGTGGTGCGCCGCGCGTTCGCGCTGGACACCGCGCGTCATCTGGCGCTCGGCGGCCGCTACATGGGATGGACCGCGCGGCCGGACCGCTGGGTGAGCTGGCGCTTCGACGCCGTACGGACGGGCATGCGGATGATCCGCGAATTCGCTCCCCATGTGATCTGGTCCACCTATCCGATTGCCACGGCGCACATGATCGGCGCGGAACTGCAGCGTCGCAGCGGGTTGCCGTGGGTGGCGGACTTCCGGGACCCGATGGCTCAGGATGGCTATCCCGCGGATCCGATGGTCTGGCGCAGTTTCAGGCGCATCGAGGAGCAAGCGGCCCATCGGGCGAAACTTTGCGTCTTCACCACGCCCGGCGCGGCGCGGATTTATCGTGCCCGATATCCGCAATGGTCCTCGCGGATGGTAGTACTGGAAAACGGGTTTGACGAGGAAAGCTTTCCTTCGACTTCCGGCAGCGCGCTCCCGTCCGTGCGCCCGACAGGGGCGCCGGTCGTGCTGCTCCACAGCGGCGTCGTATATCCGAGCGAACGCGACCCGTCGCAGCTTTTCGCTGCCCTGCGCGCGCTATGCGATGCCGGAGTTCTGCGGCCGGGCGCCCTTCGGTTGCGCTTTCGGGCCGCAGTGCATGACGATTTTTTGCGGTCGATGGCGATGCAGCATGGTGTCGTGGAGTTTGTCGAGATGTGCCCGCCAATTCCGTATCGGCAGGCGTTGGCCGAGATGCTTGCCGTCGACGGACTCCTGGTGCTGCAGGCGGCCAACTGCAATGAGCAGATTCCGGCCAAGATCTACGAGTACCTGCGCGCTGGGCAGCCGATTCTCGGTTTGACCGATCCGGCCGGTGATACCGCGCAGGTTCTGAGCAATGCCGGGCTGGATGCGATCGCGCGCCTTGATTCGGCGGAGGAAATCGCAGCGACGCTATCGCAGTTCGTAGCCTCGATACAAGCGCAACATCCCCAACTCCCGGATCCCGGCTTCGTGGCCGGCGCGTCGCGCCGTGCGCGTGCGCGGCAGATGGGAACTCTGCTAGACAACATCGCGGGCTAACGATTGTCCCGGATCATGCATCTCTAAATCGTTGATCGAATCAATCTCGATGGTGCTGTCGGTGCATTCAATCGGCAAGTGCTTGGACCAGGGGCCCAGGTCGCCTGCATCATGGGCGGCCTCTACATTCCGACCCGCTGCGGATTTTCCTCTTAGCGCCTGCTTCCGGCCATCCATCCGTCGATTTCCTCGATGTCCCGCGGCACCAGCACTCCAGCAAGAACGCGCAGGCTGGTGTGGGCGCGGATAAAGTCGTAGCGCGCCCTGGATTGATCGGATCGCGATCTGAACAGGCGTCGTTGCGCGATCAGAACGTCGATCAGCGTGGAGACACCGAGCGCGTAGCTTTTTTGCTGCGCGTCGACGAGTTTCTCGAGTGAACGGACCTCCTCGTTGGTTGAACCGATGCGCGCATAACCGGCAACTGTGCCGAGGTACGCAGTGCGGGTATCGCGCTCGACTTCGCGGCGCGCGCCTTCGTGCCTCTCGCGGGCCAATTCATGACGCGCAGAGGCATCGCGGACCGTTGCCACCACCCGCCCACCTTCATATATCGGGATGGAGAACTGCAAGCCGATGGTGCCCACCACATAGGGCGGGGCCAGCCGATTGTCGAAGCCCTGGTCGGCGCTTATTCGTGACGCCGTCAGGGCAAGTTGCGGGACATGCTCGGCCCGCCCGCTGTCGATCATCCTTTGCGCCGCCTCGATCATGTCGCGCAGCGCCGCGAGATTGGGGTTGTTGCGCCCTGCGTCGCCCACCCATTGTTCCTCCGTACCGGACACGGCAGGAAAGCTCTCCCGCACCAACGGCGCCAAGTCACGCGCCGCGATTCCCGTTGTCTCGCGCAGCCGCTCCAGGGCCACTGCACGGGCATTACGAGCTTCAATCTCGCGCGTGAGCAGCCCTTGCTGATAGGCCTCGATTTCATAGAGATCGGTCACCTTGGCGAGTTGGCGTTCGTGCATGAAGCGCAGGCGCTTCACCTGGTTGTCGACCAGTTCTTTCTCCGCCAGCAGGTGGGTGATCTCGTCACCGGCCTGAAGCACGGTCAGATAGCGGTCGACCACATCCCCGCCCAGCCCCATGCGCGCCGCCTCGTTTTGCCGTTCGCTCTGCGACACCGAGTAACGCGCAGCCTGCAGCTTGAAATACGAAGCAAGGTCGAGCAGGGTCTGGCGCGCCTGGAAGTCGGTCCGCTGCCCCTGGTAATTCCGGGACGCTTTGCCCTGCTCGCGGTCGTCGATCCAGGTGCGGCTGGCGCTGACGCTCAATTGTGGCAACAGTCTCGAGTTGGCCAGATCTTCCTGCGCCCTTGCTTGTTCGATCCCGATGGAACCGGACCGTACCGACGGATTTGTTTCGAGCGCCTGCCGGTAGAACTCCAGCAGGCTTTGCGCGTGTACCGTGCATTGAGCCAGGGCAAGGTGGGTCAACAGTAACCTGGTCAGGCCTTTCCTCACGACGATTCAGTCCTCGATGAACGATCGCGAGATCGTGTTCCTGACCGGATCCATAAGGTAACGAAATAGCGTGCGCTCGCCGGTGTTGACCAGAACCTCCGCCGGCATGCCGGCGACCAGATCGAGCTTGTGCGCTGCGAGGTCGTGCAGTCCCTTGGGCGTGATCGCCACACGCGCCAGGTAGTACGGTGTACGACGTTCGTCGCCTTCGTCGATCAACCGGTCGGTGGACAGCGCGATCAGCCTGCCCTCCACCCTCGGCGTGTCGCGCATCTTGAACGCGGTGAAGCGGATTTCCGCCATCTGGCCGTTGCGCACCCGATCGATGTCGATCGGCGAGATCTTGGCCTCGATCACCATTCGCTCGCCCTGCGGCACGATATCCATGAGTTTGCCCCCCGGCCTCACCACCGCTCCCAGCGTATGCACCTGCAGGTCCATCACCATTCCCGACTGCGGTGCGCGTATCTCGGTGCGCGTCACCGTGTCCTGGATCGACTGCCGCTTCTCGCGCAATTCGAACAGTTGCGCCTGCACTTCGGAGAGTTCCTTTGCGACCTCGCGCTGCAGTTCATTCTTGAGTTGCAGGATCTTTAGCTTGGTTTCGCTGACCTGCAGCTCGATGACGGCCAGACCGGAGACAGATTCGCCAAGCTGGCCTTCGGCCTGCGCCAGGTTGCGCTCGAACTCGCGCACCTTCTGCTTTTCCGCATAACCCTGCTTGAGCAGGGTGCGAAAATCATCCAGCTCGCCGCTGTAGGAAGCGAGCAGCTGTTCCTGGCTCGCCTTCTGGGCGCGCAGGCCGGCGGTCTTGGCTTGCAACTGCCCGATTTGCTGCAGATACAGCGAGATTTCGCCCTCGTGTGCCGCCTTTCGTGCGCCGAAGGTCTGATTCTGCACGCGCATCGCGTCCTGCGCGCGCCCGTCCTCCCGGCTGTTGCGCAGCACGGCCGGATATTCCACCATCGTGCGCCCGTCCCGTTGCGCGATCAACCTGGCCTCGCGCGCCAGCGTGATCAAATACTGTCCGCGAATGACCTCAAGTTGCGCGCGCGGCTGCGTGTCCTCGAGCGTCATCAGCAATTCGCCCTGCTCGACAGCCTGGCCGTCGCGCACCCGGATCGCCTTGACGAGGCCGCCTTCGAGATGCTGCACGGTCTTGCGGTAGCTCTCCACCGCGATGGTCCCGGGCCCCAACGCGGCGCTGGCGAGCGGCGCCAGCACCGCCCAGGCGCCGAGCCCGCCGAATAGCGAAAGCACGATGAATGCGCCGAGCCAGCGCAACCAGCGCCCGTCGTCCCGTTCCGGTTTCGCGCCACGGGCAGCAGCCGGCGCGGGGTCAGGCGCGTATGCCTCGCGGTTATGCCGGCTCATGCTTGAACCGCTCCGTGCGTATTCGGTGCCGTTGCGGGTGCCTGGGCGCGCGAGGCCGCCTGCTGCATGGCTGCAAGCACCTTGTCCCGCTCGCCGTAGAGCGAGGTCTGGCCTTCAATCAAGACCAGTATCTTGTCGGCATGGCCGAGGATGCTATGACCGTGCGTGACCATCACCACCGTGCGACCGGCATGCTTTAACGCGCCCAGAGTGGCGGCAAGCGCGGCTTCACCGTCGGCATCGAGATTGGAGTTGGGTTCGTCGAGCACCACCAGGACCGGTTCATCGTAGAGCGCGCGCGCCAAGCCGACGCGCTGGCGCTGGCCCGCCGAAAGCACGTTGCCGATGATCCGTGTGTCATAGCCTTCCGGCAGGCGGAGGATCAACTGGTGTACTCCGGCCGCCTCGGCGGCGGCAACGACTTTTTGCGCATCGACCGCGCCGAAGCGCGCGATGTTTTCGCTGACGCTACCGTCGAGCAGTTCTACATCCTGCGGCAAATAGCCGATGTGGCGGCCCAGCGCCTCGCGGTCCCAGTGCGCGAGTTCGGCGCCGTCCAGCCGCACCGACCCGGTCGCCGGGCGGTGGATTCCCAGGATCGCCCGCACGATGGTCGATTTGCCGGCGCCGCTGGGCCCGATTACGGCCAGCACCTCGCCGGGCCTGGCCTGCAGGCTGACGCCCTTGATTACCGGGGCGCCGGCGCCGGGCGGGGTGACCACCAGCTTGTCGAGGCTCAAGAAGCCGCGCGGCGGGGGCAGCGGCAGCGGCGGCGCGCGCACGGGGAGTGCACGCAACACCGTGTCAAGCCGGTGGTACGTATCGCGCGCGCCGAGAAACTGGCGCCAGTTGTTGATCAGTATGTCGAGCGGAGCAAGTGCGCGCCCGAGCAGGATCGAGCCGGCAATCACGATGCCCGGCGAGATCTCGCGGCGAATCGCGAGATAGGCGCCCAACCCCAGCGCCAGCGACTGGATTGCCATGCGGAACGTCTTGGACGCCGCTGCAATCATTCCGGCCTTGCGGCTGGCGCGCGATTGCAGCGTGAGCACGATATCCTGTCGCGCCTGCCAGCGATCGCGCATGCGCGAAAGCATCCCCATCGCCTCGATGACCTCCGCGTTTCGCAAGTTGCGTTGCGTGTGGTTGCCCGACTCCATCGCATGGCGGTTCGCCTCCTTGAGATCGTCGCGCGTGCCCAGTTCGTTCCAGATCGCCAGACCCAGCAAGACCAGGGCGGAAACGATCGCGCAGACCCCAAACCAAGGGTGGAATAGGAACATCATTGCGATGTAGAGCGGCAACCAGGGCGCGTCGAAAAATGCGAACGGTCCAGGGCCGCTCAAGAACTGGCGCAACTGCAGCAGGTCGCTCAGGGACTGCGTTGTGGCGATCCTGCCACCGCTGGCCAGTGTCTGCCGGAACACCGAATCGAAAGTGCGCGCGCCGAGCAAACGATCGAGCCGCGTGCCGGCCACTATCAAAATTTGCGAACGCACCCATTCAAGGGCGCCCATGACGATGAACAGGAACAGCGTTATCAGCGTCAGCATGAGCAGGGTGGACTCGCTGTTGCTGGTGAGCACGCGGTCGTAGATCTGCAGCATGTAGATGGTGGGCACCAGCACCAGCAGGTTGATAAAAAAACTGAAGTAACCCGCTGAATAGAACAATGAGCGGCAATTCGCCAGCGCTTGGCGCAGCGCTGGTGCGGCTGAAGCGTCTTCGGGGGCGGAACTATCGGGCATGGTGCGTTCGAGTCCTGGGGCTGCAACGCGCCGCGCCGCGCGCAGGCGGCGCGGCCACGGCATCTGCGCGGCCCGCGAAATACACTGCCGAACCCCCTTGGCCGACTGCCGCCAACGCCACGCCGCTGGCGCACGATGTTACTACGTCGAGCCCGGCGCGCTGCGGGCTGGCCGGCCTTGCAGGTGCCGATTCATCCGGCATACCGGCCGCCGAGCAATATCGACTCATGGCCCGAGCCTGCAAGCGAGCCCGAGGCCGATGGATTCCGGCAGATCGCTGTATGCACCTGGCACAAGAGCCTGGAAGGGCACGCGACCCTGGGAAGTCGAAAAAGGCAGACGCAGTGCCGGGCGCACCATGGACCTGCGCGAAATTGGAATGCGCAGGCTGGTCCGGTCCGACCATTGGTCGGAGGCGAAGGCTCAACTGCCGGTGCCGTCCACGGATGCGGACATGCGGCCGCAGTCTCGCTTGCATGCTCGCCATCGGGTTCGCGTACCCAAATTGCCCGCGCCGACGCGGCAAACCTGTCTGCTGGCGGCGGCGACCACACCAATCTGCGCTGCGGCATAGACAACCTGGATTTGCCCACGATAGGGTATACCGGAACCATCGACGCCACATCTGCGGGCATGGATACCCGCGGAGGCGGGAGGGATCGCGCGCGAGTATGACTACGAACCGGGAGAATGGCTGCGCCGCGCGCGCCTGGCGTGGCAGGCCGGTTCCCGGCACTGCCTGTTATCCGCTTATCGGTGCGCCTTCTCTTTGTCATGAAACGCCGAGCCCCGGCGGCAACCAAACCCGGCGGTCAGGCAAGTACAAAATCGGTCTGCGAGATAGCGTTCGCACCTACACCACTGACCCCGATCAGCGTGATGCTGTCGGCGCCGATTGCCACCTGGGTGTTGCCACCGACAACAGTGATCTGAACATTGGCGACGAAGTTGCCGGCATTGATTCCGAGGCCCGCGAGGTTCATCAGATCCTGGCCTCCGGATGGATTGGCGTCGAAATCGGTAACGACATCGCTTCCGAAACCGGCAGCGAAAAAGTACGTGTCGTTACCCGTCCCGCCGGTGACGCTGTCGTTGCCCGCCCCGCCGGTGATGCTGTCATTGCCCGCCCCGCCGTCGAGCGTATCGTCGCCCGCGCCGCCGGTGATGAGGTTGGCGGCGGCATTGCCCGTGCCGGTGAAATTGCCGCTGGCGCCCGTGAATGCCAGGTT
>JAYVST010000157.1:0-3106 GCA_043775255.1 Burkholderiales bacterium | reverse complement strand
TCGTCGCAATCGACCACATCCGCAAACTGCCGGTCCATGTCGAACAGGCTCATCGCGTGCGAGACCGGAATGCGGTCGAACACCGCCTCGCGCGCGACGATGGTGCGGAAGTTGTAGGAGGATGAATCGAACACCGTGGCGCGAATGCAGTTGCTGGTGGCGCCGCCGCAGATGATGAGGGTGTCGATGCCGCGGTCGACCAGGTAGGCTAAGAGCGGGGTGCCGAAGAAGCCGCTGGGCTTTTTCTTGGTGAAGACGATGTCGCCCTGCTCGGGGCCCAGTTCTGGCACCAGTTCTGCACCGGGCGAACCTTCGAGGCACCAGTTGGGGCTTTGCAGCAGGGTGCGCTTGCGGCCGTAGACGCCGATGTCGGCGCCGGCCGCATCGAGGGTGAAGCGGCTGAAGAACACCGGCGCGCCGGCGGTGCGCGCCGCGCGCGCCAGGCGCTGCGCCTGATCGATCGCAGCCCAGCCGATCGCGCCGCAGGACGATGGATAGCTGCCGTCCTCGACGCCGCGCTCGCCCACCATGTAGCGCTGGCAGTCGATGGCCAATAGGGCCGGGCGCGCGCCGAAGCCCATGCGCCGGCCGAACTGCGCGCGCGCGATCACGGCGCGATCTTCGGGGCCGATGTACCGGTCCCATTCGCGCGCTTCGGGTTTTGGGTCGGTCATATGGATTCCTTGGGTCAGCCCGGAGTCGGGTGATGCGCGCGCCAGTGGTTTGCGACATCAAGGCGACGGCAGAACCACACCCGGTCGTGCGCCATCGCATAGTCGAGAAAGCGCGCCAGGCCGTGTGCGCGTGCCGGCCGGCCGGAGATGCGCGGGTGGAGGCCCACCGACATCAGGCGCGGCACGCGCTCGCCTTCGGCGTAGAGCTGGTCGAAGGTGGCTTTCAGATAGAGGTAGAAGTCTTCACCGGTGGAAAACCCGGCGAGCGAACTGAACTTGCCGTCGTTGGCGTCCATCGTGTAAGGCACGATCAAGTGCGGCCGGCCCGTGACAGTGACCCAATAGGGCAATTCATCGTTGTAGGCATCCGAGTCGTACAGAAACCCGCCCTCCTCGACCAGCAGACGGCGGGTGTTTTCGCTCGGCCCGTAGCGGCAGTACCAGCCGAGCGGCCGCTGCCCCGTGAGTGCCGCGATCGAGGCGATGCCCTTGGCGATGTGCTCCCGCTCTGCGTCTTCGCTGAGTTTGAAATGTTCGACCCAGCGCCAGCCGTGGCAGCAGATGTCGTAGCCGGCGGCGACGATGGCCGCGGCCGCGCGCGGGTTGCGCTCGAGCGCGAGCGCGCAACCGAACACCGTCAGCAGCAGGCCGCGCCGGCGAAACAATTCGTGAATGCGCCAGAAGCCGACCCGGCTGCCGAACTCGTACATGGTCTCGAAGGCAAGGTCGCGGCTGCCGGACGGTACGCGCCCGCCCGGCGTCTCGGCCAAGCCGACTTCGGTGCGGCCGTCGCCGTCGCCGATGGTGTACTCCGAGCCTTCCTCGTAGTTGAGCACCATGTTGATGGCAATGCGCGCGCCGCCCGGCCAGGCCGCCTGCGGCGGCGTGTCGGCATAACCCACCAGATCGCGCGAGCCGGCGTCGTTCATCGCTTGCGCCTACCTGGGGTCAATATCGCGCACGAAGCGCTGTTCGAGTTCGTTCCACTCACGCCGGCCGAACAGGTCCCACAGCTCGCCGTGGGTGAGCATCTGCGGCAGCCGGCTTGCGGTGGTGCCGGTGCGCTTGAGCGTATCGAGCAGGGCCTGTCCCGCATGGGCGAAAGTGCGGGTCAGGGCGTTCGGATAAATCACGACGCGGTAGCCGATGGCCGCCAAGTCCGCCTGCGGCAGGAGCGGCGTGCGCCCGCCTTCAACCAGGTTGGCCATGCACGGCGCCGGGATCGCCCGGCACACCGCGCGCATTTCGTCGGCCGTTTCGGGCGATTCGACGAACACCACGTCGGCGCCGGCGGCGGCGAAGCGCTTGCCGCGTGCGATCGCTTCCTCGATGCCGTGGGTGGTGCGCGCATCGGTGCGCGCGACGACAAGAAAATCCTGTGTCGAACGCGCGAAGCACGCCGCCTCGATCTTGGCCACCATTTCTTCCACCGGCACTAAGCGCCGCCCGGGCTCATGGCCGCATTTTTTCGGCATTTCCTGGTCTTCGAGCTGGATCGCCGCCGCGCCGCGCCGCTCGAACTCCTGCACCGTGCGCAGAACGTTAAGCGGGTTGCCGAAGCCGGTGTCGGCGTCTGCAATCAGCGGCATGCGGGTGGCGCCGGTGATCTGCATCACCCGTTCGAGCACCTCGTGCAGGCTGACCAAGCCGATATCGGGCAGGCCGGTCGCGCTGAGCGAAACGCCCGATCCCGTCAAATAGGCGGCGGGAAAACCGGCCGCCTCGATCAAGCGCGCACCGATCACGTCGTAACAGCCGGGGGCGACGATGAGTTCGCCCTGTGCCAGCAGGGAGCGCAAGCCCGGCCCGCGCGGCGCATGCATGTCGGCGCGCATGTCAGTGCCCCGTCACTGCAGCTTGATGCCGGTGGACTTGACCAGGTTGGCCCATTTGGCAAGCTCACCGGCGATGAACTGACCGGTCTTGGCCGGCGTGGAGCCCGAGATCGGCTCCACTGTCGCGGCACGCAGGTCTTTCAGGAACTCCTCGTTGCCCATCGCCTGATCGATGGCCCGGTTGATCGTCTGGATTACAGCGCTCGGCGTGCCCGCCGGCGCCAGCACGACAAACACGCTGGTGGTGAGCAGGTTGGGGAAGCCGGCTTCGCCCGAGGTGGGAATGTCTTTCGCGATCGAGGAGCGCTTCTCGTCGGTGACCGCCAGCACCACCAGCTTGCCGGCCTTGTGCTGCTCGTACATGCTGCCCAGCCCGGCGGCGAGCACCGGCACATGGCCGGCCAGCACATCCTGCATCGCCGGGCCGGCGCCCTTGTAGGCCACATGCTGCATGTCGAGGCCGCCCGCCTGCAGGTTGAACAACTCGCCGGTCAGGTGGCCGACATTGCCGTTGCCCGAGCTGGCGAAGCTGATCTTGCCCGGGCTGGCCTTGACGAGCGCCGCCAGCTCTTTCAGGTTGCGGGCGCGCACCGAAGG
>JAYVST010000156.1:0-16101 GCA_043775255.1 Burkholderiales bacterium | reverse complement strand
TCGTTGTGCGCCGATCCGGCGGTCGATCTGGTCTACATCGCCACGCCGCATCAGCACCATGCCGAGCATGTGCGGATCGCCGCAGCACACGGCAAGCATGTGCTGGTGGAAAAGCCGATGGCGATTACGCAGGAGCAGTGCGACGCGATGGTCGCGGCGACCGCAGCCGCCGGCGTGCATCTGATCGTGGGTCACAGCCACAGCTTCGATTTGCCCTACCGGCGCGCGCGCGCGGTGATCGAGAGCGGCCGCATGGGCGCGGTGCGCATGATCAATGCCCAGTACTACACCGATTTCCTGTACCGGCCGCGGCGGCCGGAAGAACTCGACACGACGCAAGGCGGTGGCGTGATTTTCAGCCAGGGCGCGCACCAGATCGACCTGGTGCGCCTCCTGGCCGGCGGCAAGGCGGTGTCGGTGCGAGCGCATACCGGCGCGTGGGATCCGGCGCGGCCGACCGAAGGCGCGTTTGCGGCGCTGATCGCTTTCGAGGGCGGTGCGTTCGCGTCCGTGGTTTATAGCGGCTACGGCCATTTCGACGGCGATGAGATGTGCGACTGGATCGGCGAATCGGGGTTGGCGAAAGATCCTGCGGCTTACGCCAGCGGCCGCTCGAAGCTGGCGGCCCTCGGGGACGCTGCGGCCGAGGCGGCGCTGAAGGCGGCGCGCAACTTTGGCGGCAGCGCCTATGTCGCGCCGGCGGCCGATGCGCCGCGCCGGCACCAACATTTCGGCCATGTGCTGGTGTGTTGCGAGCGGGGCGACATCCGGCCCGGACCGCGTTCGCTCACCGTATATGGCGATGAAGGGCGCACGGTGGAAGACCTGCCGGCGCCGCGCGTGCCGCGCGCCGAAGTGATCGACGAGGTCTATGCGGCCGTGGTCGAAGGCCACGCGCCCTTGCATGACGGTCCATGGTCGCGTGCGACCCTCGAAGTCTGCCTGGCAATCCTCGAGTCGGCGCGTAGCGGGCGCGAGGTGCATTTGCATCACCAGGTGGCGCCACGCGCGCTGCGGCTGCCGTGACGCGTGTGCCTGCCGACGACACGATCCTGCGCCACTGGCGCGAGGCGGTGCCGGACGATCGCCTGGCGCATCTGGTCAAGGACGCCACGCGCGCGTTCGTGCGCGCCCTGCAACTACGCCTCCTGGAGCACTCGGTGTCTTTCGGACATTGGACCTTCCTGCGTGTCTTGTGGGTGCAGGACGGCATTACCCAGCGGGCGTTAAGCGACGAAGCCGGCGTGATGGAGCCGACCACCCATGCGGGGGTCAACGCGATGGAAAAATTGGGCTACGTCGAGCGGCGCCGCAAGCAAGGCGACCGGCGCAATGTGCATGTCCATCTGACCGCCAAAGGCCGCCGCCTGAAGGTGAAACTGGTACCGCTGGCGGTGCAGGTCAACGACGCTGCGGTGCGCGGCGTGTCGGCCGAAGACATTGGCGCCGCGCGGCGCGTGTTGTTGGCAGTGATCGAAAACCTCGCGCAGGATGACGCCGCGGCGCCGCGCAAGCTGCCGTCGACCCGCGAATGGGGCCAGCGGCGCCCGCGCGCGGCAGCGAGCCGTCGCGTGGTAAGTTCCGGTTCCTGAAAATTTGCGATGGAGATTCGATCAGCATGAGCGAATGGACCCAGGTGGCCAATGCCGCCGATGTGCCCGACCAAGGCACCCTGCCGGCCAATTTTGCCGGTGAGCCGGTGTGCCTGTACAACCTCGACGGCCAGATCTACGCCACTCACGACATCTGCTCCCACGGCAACGCCAATCTTTCGGAAGGTTTCGTGGTCGAAGGGCAGATCGAATGCCCGTTCCATCAAGGCATGTTCGACATCAAGACCGGCGCGGCTACCGCCGCGCCGTGCACCGTGGCCATCAAGAGCTTCCCGGTCAAGATGGAGAACGGCGTAGTCTGGTTGAAACAGGACTGACCGGTCCATGCACCCGATCGGCCGTTTGCCTGAGGGTCGCCGTGCGGTCACCGCGCGCGCCGAGCGTGACGACCGTTGCGGGCCCATGCGAACGTTTGAGAATCGCAATGTCCATGGCAAAGACCTGCCTCAGGCAGCGCTTTCGTGTCCCACGTGATGATGGACAAGACATGAACCGGCAACGCAGAAATGCGCTAAAGCAACTTGCGCTGCTGGGCGTGACCGCCATTTCTTCCGGCGCCGCCCGGGCGCAAGGCGCCTGGCCCAACCGCCCGCTCAAGATGCTGGTGCCCTTTCCCGCCGGCGGCACCGCCGACGTGCTGTGCCGGCTGCTCGCGCAGCGCCTGCAGGACGCGCTCGGCCAGCCGGTCGTGGTGGACAACAAGCCCGGCGCGGCAGGCAACATCGGCAGCGAAATCGCCGCCAAATCGCCGCCGGATGGGTACAACTTCTTCTATGCGCCGATCGGCACGCACGGCGGCATCAACCTGGCGCTTTACCCCAGGCTCGGCTACGACCCGATCAAGGATTTCGCGCCGATCGCCTTGGCGCATACCCTGCCCAATGTGCTGATCGTCAACAATGAGCTGCCGGTCAAGTCGGTCACTGAGTTGATCGCCTGGCTCAAGGCCAATCCGGGCAAGGCGAATTTCGCCTCCAGCGGCAACGGCGGCATTTCGCATCTGGGCGCAGAACTGTTCAAGTCCATGACCGGCGTTGTCATGACCCACGTGCCCTACAAAGGTGGCGCCGCCGCGCTGACCGACCTGATCGCCGGCCGCGTACAGCTGATGTTCGAAACCGCGCCGAACGCGTTGACCCACTACCGGGCGGGCCGCGTGCGCGCGCTCGGTGTTTCATCGGCCAGGCGCTCGGCCTCGGCCCCGGAACTGCCGACCATCGCCGACACCGTCGCAGGCTACGAAGTCACGACCTGGACCGCGCTTTACGCGCCCGCCGGAACCTCGCGCGAGGTGGTGCTACGGATGGCGGCCGAAATGGCAAAGCTGGCGAAGAACAAGGAATATGACGAACGCCTGGCGCAAATCGGTTCCGACGCGCCGGAGTCTTCGCCCGAGCATCTCGCCGCCTTCATGCAAGGCGAAATTGCCAAATGGGGCAAACTGGTCAAGGACACCGGCGCCAGGATCGATTGAGTGTTTGGTAGCCATCCAACCAACTTAAATTAGAGGGGCAAGACATGATGCGCAGCGAACTGGGCTACAGCACACGGGAAAATATCTACGTGCAGGGCCGCGACTTGTGCGGCGAAATCCTTGGCCACATTGACCTGGGCGCGATGGCCTTTCTGCAACTGACCGGGCGCATGCCCGACGCCAACGAGGCACGCCTGTTCAACGCGCTCGCCATCACGTTGGTCGAGCATGGCATCACCCCTTCGGCGATCGCGGCACGCATGACCTACATCGGCGCACCGGAGTCCCTGCAGGGCGCGGTCGCGGCGGGATTGGCCGGGCTGGGCACAGTGTTTGCCGGCACCTCCGAAGGCGCGGCCCGGATTCTGCGCAAGGCCATAGACGGCGCCACCGACAACCTCACGCCGGACCAGCGCGCCGCGGCCATCGTCGCGCGTTCGGCTGCGGAGGGCTGGCAGATTCCCGGGTTCGGGCATCCGATTCATCGCCCGGTCGACCCGCGCACGGTGCGCCTCTTGGCGATCGCGGCGGAAACCGGGTTCAAGGGCCGCTATGTCGAGCTCTTGCTGGCGATCCACCGCGCGATGGAAAAGCACAAGGGCCGGCCCATCACCTTGAACGCCACCGGCGCCATGGGCGCACTGTGCTGCGAACTCGGGCTGCCGGTGGAAGCATGTCGCGGCATCGCTGTGTTCGCCCGCGCCATCGGCTTAGTCGGGCATGTGCTTGAGGAGATCCGCGCGCCGATGTCGCTGGAGATGTGGCAAAAGATCGAGCACGATGTGTCGGTGCCGCCTGAGCAACGTGGCAAGACATGAGCATAGGACGGGCAGTGGCTCGCATCGGCGACACCCCTGAAGTCGCACGCGACACTGTTCGCAAATGGTGGTGCTTGGTGCTGATGGCTTTTTTGCTTCTGGCCAACGCGCACGCGCAGACAGCGGATCAGGAAGCCGGGACCATCGATCGTGTTTCCGGGACCGTAACGATTTCGGCCGGCGGCGTCACGCGCCTTGCCCGCCAGGGCGAGCGCCTTCTGGTCGGAGACATCCTTTTGACTGCGCCGGGGTCCGAAGCGCTGGTCCGTCTGCGCGACGAGTCAACCGTCGCCTTGCGTCCGGGCAGTGAGTTTCTGGTAGCCGAGTTTCGCCATGAAGGCAGCCCGACCGACGCCTTTTTGGGCAATCTTATCAAGGGCACATTGCGCACTGCCAGTGGATTATTGGCGAAATCGCGGCCGCGCGGCGTCTTGTTCCGGACGCCGACGGCAACCATCGGCATACGCGGCACGGATTTCGAAATAGCGATCATCGCGGACGGCGAGCGTGATCGAGCCGGCGTCTACAACTACGTACATGACGGCGAAACGAACATCGCTTTGGGGGGCGGCGAAAATCTCGACGTTCGCTCCGAACAGACCGGTTTCGCGCCCGACAATCCCCAGCCGGGAGAACCCGCGCTGCAACTGCTGCGCGAACGTCCGGCATTTCTGCGGGCCGGCGGATTCGATTCGATGATGCTGCAATCCGGGCGGCCCCCGCCGCAGATATTCATGCCGCGCATGCGCTGATCGGCGGTTGAAGAAGCCCTCGCGCTGGCGTTGAACATCTGGTAGTCGCCCGCGGCGTGCGCACCGACGCATGGCGTGGCGGTTCCGGTAGCGGCAGAACGTGGCAGGGTGGATTGGCGGCGCCGCAGCACTCGCGCCCCCTGCCGCCGGAAAATCGCTTCTCGCGCGGGTCCCCTGATGCGACAGGGCCGGGGGAGCTCAGAAGCGAATCGCGATATTGCCCATCACGACGTCGTTCTTGACTTGCTGGCGACCGGTCTCGGAGCTCAGAAGGATCCCTCCCGACACTGCGCCGCGGGAGAAAATGTTGACGCCGATAGCCAACAGCCAGCCATCCTTGTCGTTCGCCGGCGTCTGGCCGGCGAGGGTGCTGGCGTTCGGGCTTTGCAGGTCGCGCACGTAGGTCAGCCCGAAATACGGCACCAGGGTACCGGCGTTATAGGCCACCTGGCCGCCAAGGCGAAGCTGCGACACGCGCAATGTCGAAGCGGCCACCGGGCCGCCGCCAACCAGCGGAAACATCGTGAATGCGGCGAACTTGTCTTCGTTGGTTACCCAATTGACCTTGCCGGTCCACATGACCTTGTCGATCATGGTCGCGTAACTCATGGCCACAGAGGTGAAGGTACGATCGGACTTGGTTTTTCCGGCGGCCGTAGGCGCGCCGGGAAAGCTGGGGCTGTTGTCGACAATGTCGATATCGTTGCGGCCAAACCCGACGCTGGCGTCGAAAAGCCAGTTTCGCCCGATCGGAACGGACACATACGGAGCGACGTTGTATCCGCTGCCGTTGAAGCTGCCGTTGTTGAGGCTCTGAACCGTGACGCGGGTCCGGTCCCAGGAGGCTGCGACGCCCGCCACGATGCTGTTCGAGAAGGTGTAGTCGACGCCCAGGAGGCTCAATCCGACGTATCCGCTGGAACGGGTCGGCTGGAAAGTGTTGGCCACATCGTTTTGCCCCAATGCCAACCAGGCGTTCCAGCGGCTGGGTCCGCTCGCGGCTGCCGCGCCTGTCTGAGCGGCGATTGTGGAGCTCGTCACAGCCAGACCACCAAAGGCGGGTCGTGCCGAGGATGCGCCCAGATTCGAGCCGATCGCGACGGCGACGTTCAGATTCGGGTTGGAGAATGTGGTTCGCGCGACGCCCTTTCCCGATTCGCCGGTGACGCAGGGTGCGCTATTGCTGGAAACAAACGTGTCGCAACCTGTGGACCAACTCGCGGTGGAAATCGCCGCGAAACCAATGGCAGCGGAGAGACGCCCGATAGTGCCGCAGCGTTTGAAGTTCAATATCGAACTGATCAACATTGCATTCCCCTTTGCATTCTCAAGTGAAATCGTCGGAAATCTCGACCCCGGTCAAGACCTGTGGACATGATTTTATTGCTTTTGCCAAAGCGTGCACTGCGGCGACACGATCGATGCGCCGGTTCAAAGCATGTGACATTTGTCGGAGGCAACGCTAACATCCAAGTCTTGGCACTCCATGCCGCTCACCTTGGCATCCAAGCGTCCCCCCCGACATGAAACTCTGCAGATTCAACGACAATCGCCTGGGCGTGGTCGAAGGCGACGCCGTTCTCGACGTCACGCCCGCACTCGACGCGATCCCGCCGATGCGCTACCCCGCGCCGCTGGGCGACCAGTTCATCGCCAACTTCGCGGCGGTGACGACACGCGCGGCCGAACTCAAAAGCGCCGCGCCGCGCCTGAACCTGAAGGACGTGAAGCTGTTGTCGCCGGTCGGCAACCCGACCAAGATCGTCAACGCGCCGATCAATTACGTCAAGCACATCACCGAGTCGAACGCCGACCCCGGCATCAAGCACGGGCGCGCCAACATCACCCACATTTCCGACTGGGGCCTGTTCCTCAAGGCCACCAGCAGCCTGGTGGGGTTCGGCTCCGAAGTGAAGTTGCTCTATCCCGACCGGCGCAACGACCACGAACTCGAACTCGCGGTGGTGATCGGCAAACAGGGCCGCAACATCGCCGAAGGCGACGCGCGCAAGCATGTCGTCGGCTTCGCATTGGGCCTCGACATGACCACCCGCGGCAAGGAGCTGCTGTCTTGGCGCAAATCCGCCGATACCTATGCGGTGCTGGGGCCGTGGTTGACCACCGCCGACGAGGTCGGCGATCCAAACGCGCTCGACCTGGTGCTGAAAGTCAATGGTGAAATCAGGCAAAGCGCCAACACGCGCGACTTGATCTACAGCGTCGACAAGCTGATTTCCTGGGCCAGCGAGAAATACACCCTCTACCCTGGCGACATCATTCTCACCGGCACTCCCGAAGGCGTGGGCCCGGTGGTGCCGGGCGACGTGATGCACTGTTATATCCAGAAGGTCGGCACGGGCGAGATGAATGTGGCGGCGCAGTACGGCTGAGACAGGCGCCAGGTTGGCCGACGGGTATGGCCACCCTACAGTTTGATGCGCGAAGCGAGTTCGCGCAGCGTCTCAATAGCAGGCGACTTGCGCGGCCAGGTCAGTTCGACGCCGTCGCCAGCGCGGCGCGGCAGCACATGCAGATGCAGATGCGGGACGGTCTGCCAGCCGGCAGGCTTGTTGGCCTGCAGGATTGTGATCCCCTCCGGCGCGAAGGCGGCCTGCACGGCGCGCGCGATGCGGCGCGCTGTGGTCATCAGCGCCGCTGCGGTCTCTTCGTCGGCGTCGAGAATGGTTTCAAAAGGTTCGATGCTGGCCACGATCACGTGCCCGGGGTTAACCTGTCCGGCATCCATGAACGCGAACACGCGCGTGTCTTCGTAGAGTTTCGCGCACGGCAGTTCGCCTTTGTAGAGGCGGGTGAAAATGGTGTCGGCCATCGGGTATTCCCGGCGTGAAGTGATTGCCAGGGGGGATGGTAAACCCTCGCGCCCGGGTGTGTTTGCAGCGCGTGCGCCGGAGCACGGCGCTACCGGCACGGCGCTACCATCGGGCACTTCGAACAAAACGAACACCGGGGACACCATGGCACTGACCAACACACTGATCGACGTTCTCAAGCGCGAGCTCAAGTCGCGCGGCATCACTTATGCAGATGTGGCCAAGCGGCTGGCCTTGTCGGAAGCGAGCGTCAAGCGCATGTTTTCCACCCGCGACTTCATGCTGTCGCGCTTAGACGAGATTTGCGAATTTGCCGGCGTCGAACTGGCCGATCTTGCGCGCGGGGTGGCGGCACAGGACGCATTCCTGATGAAGCTCACGCTTGCCCAGGAAAAGGAATTGGTCTCCGATATTCGCTTGTTGGCCGTTGCTGTGGCCTGCATCCACCATTTGACCTATGAGCAGATACTGGAATCCTACGACTTCACCGATGCCGGCCTGGTCGGTCTGCTGGCGCGTTTGGACCGATTGCGGCTGATCGACCTGCAGCCGAACAACCGCATCCGGCCGCTGGTGGCCCGCGCGTTCACATGGCTGCCGCAAGGCCCGATCCAGAGCTATTTCTACGCCCAGGCGCAAGCCGATTTCTTTCGCAGCCGTTTCGATGGCGAAGGCGAAGCCCTGGTGTTCGCCAGTGGCAGGCTATCGCGGGCTGCAGCGGGTCGGCTGGTGGAGCGGCTCAAGCGCTGTGTGCAGGAGTTTCGTGAAGCGCACATGGAAGACTTGCGGTTGCCGCTCGAAGAGCGCCGTTCCATGAGCGTCTTAGTTGCGATGCGCGGCTGGGAATTCGCCGCGCTGCGCGCATTGCAAAGAAAGTAAGCGCTTCCTCATGCATTGCCGCGAGAATTTCGAACTCTTACTCTTATATAAGACCAGGGTTCGAGGCAATTGACCTTTGCGGCCTGGCGTATATATAATGGAACGCTTTTGCGGCTCCGGGGTGACTTGAAGTGTGGCGGCAATTTCGCCTTGTATTCGGACTTCAAGCGGCATCGACCCTGCTGGCTGCCGTGCTTGCCGGATTGTGGGTCGGCCCGCACGGCGCGCTGTCGGCGGCACTCGGGGGGGGCGTCAGCATCATCGCGGGTCTGGGATTCGCGTTGATGGTAACGGGCCGCAAGACGCGATCGGCCGGCGATGTTCTGCGTGTGGCTATGCGGGCGGAGTCGTTGAAGATCATACTGGTGGTGGTACTTCTGTGGCAGGCGCTGACGCGCTATCCGCAGGTGGTCGTTGTTGTGTTGATCGGAACTTTTTGCCTGACCATCCTGATATTCAGCATGGCTTTTTTTGTCCGCGAGTCGCGCGAGAGTTGAATTTGTAAGAAACCAAGCATAACGAGATCATGGCAGCCGGACAGGAACTTACCCCCACCTCTTACATCGAGCACCATCTGACCCATCTTCCGGCCAAGCTGGGCGATGGCGGTTTCATGACCATTCATTTGGACACGGTTGTGACCTCCCTCATTCTGGGGATCGTCGGCTTCGGGTTCCTCTGGTGGGTAGTGCGCGGTGCGACCGCGGGTGTGCCGGGCAAACGTCAGGCGTTCGTCGAATTGATGTTCGACTTCATCGACGATCAAGTCAAAGGCGTGTTTCACGGCGACCGGCACAAGTTCGTCGCCCCAGCCGCGCTCACCGTCTTTGTCTGGGTGTTCCTGATGAACTCCATGGACTTCCTGCCGGTCGACATCATGGCCTGGTTCTACGAGCATGTCCTGCACCTGCACAACTGGCGCAGCGTTCCCACCGCAGACATCAACACCACGTTCGCGCTGGCGCTGTCGGTCTGGTGCCTCATGATCTACTTCAATTTCGCAGTGAAGGGTTTCGGCGGCTTCATGCACGAGATTTTTTGCACGCCGTTCGGCTCCCATTTCCTGCTCATGCCGTTCAATCTTCTGTTCAATCTGGTCGAGCTCATTTCAAAGCCACTGTCGCATTCGCTGCGGCTGTACGGGAATATCTATGCCGGCGAGATCATTTTCCTGTTGCTCGGCATGTGGGCCGCGACCGGAATCGCGGGCACCTTGTTCGGCACCGTGCTTGGCGTCGGTTGGGCGATTTTTCATATCCTGATCGTGGCGCTGCAGGCCTTCATTTTCATGATGCTTACGGTGGTCTATCTGGCCATGGCGCACGAAGGCCATTAGCGGCGCGCAGGTCGCACTTTGTTTTCGCACTTTGTTTTTCTTCCTTCGCATATAACATTGACTGAAAGGTAATCACGATGGAAAAGCTTCAACTTCTGGCGCAGATCCAGGCTTTCACCGGCATCGGTATCGGCCTCATGATCGGTCTGGGCGCCGCCGGCGCGTGCATTGGTGTGGGCATCATGTGCAGCCGCTTTCTCGAAGGCGCTGCACGTCAACCCGAACTCATGCCGCAACTCCAGGCCAAGGTGTTCCTGCTGCTCGGACTGATTGACGCGTCGTTCATCATCGGTGTGGGCCTGGCGATGCTGTTCGCATTCGGCAACCCGCTATTGGCCGTCATCAAGTAGCAAGCGCGGCACGAAAACCCGCGCGAATCCCGCGCGTTGTCAACGAATTGTCGAATGGTCGGGGCAACATGAACATCAATCTGACGCTGATCTCGCAGGCAGCGGCATTTCTCATTTTCATCTGGTTTACCAAGGCCTTCGTCTGGCCGCCGTTGATGAAAGCCATTGAGGAGCGTCGCAATACCATCGCTGAGGGCTTGGCCGCTGCCGATCGTGGCCGCCGCGAACTGGCCGATGCCAATCAACGTGTCGAGGCGGAGCTGGCGAAGTCGAAAAACGCCAATCAAATGCGTCTAGCAGAAGTCGAAAAGCAGGCAGGCGCGTTGATCGAGCAGGCCAAAAAAGACGCCGAAGCCGAACGTGCGCGCATTCTGGCGCAGGCACGCAGCGAAGCCGCACTCGAAATCCAGCGCGCCAAGGGTCAACTGCGGGATGCCGTGGCCGATCTGGCCGTCAAGGGCGCCGAGCAGATACTCAAGCGCGAAGTCAATGCGCAGGCCCATGCCGACCTGCTCGGCCAGCTCAAGACGCAACTCTAGGGCGTCCGACATGGCAGAGCTTTCCACCCTCGCCCGACCCTACGCCGAAGCCGCCTTCCGTATCGCCACCGAAGGCGCCAACGTCAAGGGTTGGCATGCGCTGCTCGGCGAAATGGCCGCAGTGGCGCAAACGCCCGAGATGCGTTCGTTGATTCTCGACCCCAATGTGGCGCCGGATCGGCTGTATGGCGTCTTCGCCGGAGTGCTGGCGAATCCGTTGCCGCAGCCGGGCCAGAATTTCCTGCGCCTGCTGATCGAGAACGACCGGATTTCCGCGCTGCCCGAGATCGCCGCGCAATTCAGCGCGCTCAAGAATCGTCTTGAAGGTTCGGCCGATGCGAAAATCGTCTCGGCATTTCCGCTGAGCGATGCCCAGGTGGCCGATCTGGTCGGCGGACTGGCCAGGAAGTTCGGCGGCCTCACGCTCAAACCGCATGTGGTGGTAGACGCCAGCCTGATTGGCGGCGTGTGCGTAACCGTCGGCGACGAAGTATTCGACAGTTCGATCAAGGCGCAGCTCGAACGCATGCGCACAAGCCTCATGGCCTGACGTTTGAAGATAAGCAGCCTTCGTTAAAAAGAATTCCAGGAGTCAACCATGCAACTCAATCCTTCCGAAATTAGCGAGCTGTTGAAAAGCCGTATCGCCGGCCTCGGCACCTCCGCAGATGTGCGCACCCAGGGCACCGTGGTTTCGGTGACCGACGGCATTTGCCGCGTTCACGGCCTGTCCTCGGCGATGCAGGGCGAAATGCTCGAATTTCCGGGCAATACCTTTGGCCTGGCTCTCAACCTCGAGCGTGATTCGGTCGGCGCGGTCGTACTGGGCGCCTACGAGCACATCAAGGAAGGCGACACCGTCAAGGCGACCGGGCGCATCCTGGATGTACCGGTCGGACCGGAACTCCTGGGCCGCGTGGTCAATGCGCTGGGTGAGCCAATCGACGGCAAGGGACCGATCGCCGCCACCGAGCGGGACATCATCGAGAAAGTGGCGCCGGGCGTGATGTGGCGCAAGTCGGTCGATCAGCCGGTGCAGACCGGCCTCAAATCGATCGACGCCATGGTGCCGGTCGGCCGCGGCCAGCGCGAGCTGATCATCGGCGATCGCCAGACCGGCAAGACTGCAGTTGCCGTGGACACCATCATCAACCAGAAGGGCAAGGACCTGATCTGCATCTACGTCGCGATCGGGCAAAAGGCTTCGACCGTTGTCAACGTGGTGCGCAAGCTCGAGGAAAACGGCGCGATGGGCTACACCATCGTGGTTGCGGCCACCGCTTCCGAATCAGCCGCGATGCAATTCATCGCCCCCTACTCCGGCTGCACCATGGGCGAATACTTCCGCGACCGTGGCCAGGACGCACTCATCATTTACGACGATCTGACCCGCCAGGCCTGGGCCTATCGCCAGATCTCGTTGTTGTTGCGCCGTCCGCCGGGCCGCGAAGCCTATCCCGGCGACGTCTTCTATCTCCACTCCCGTCTGCTGGAGCGCGCCGCGCGCGTCAGCGTGGCGTGGGTCGAGCGATTCACCAAAGGCGCGGTCAAGGGCAAGACCGGTTCGCTCACCGCGCTGCCAGTGATCGAAACCCAGGGCGGCGACGTTTCGGCCTTTGTTCCGACCAACGTGATTTCGATCACCGATGGACAGATTTTTCTGGAAACTGACCTGTTCAACGCCGGCATCCGCCCGGCGATCAACGCCGGCATCTCGGTGTCGCGTGTCGGCGGCTCCGCGCAAACCAAGATCATGAAGCGCAAGGACACCGGCGCCGGCGTGCGCCTGGCCCTGGCGCAGTACCGCGAGCTGGCGGCGTTCGCGCAGTTCGCCTCCGACCTCGACGAAGCCACCCGCAAGCAGTTGGAACGCGGCCGCATGGTCACCGAACTGATGAAGCAGGTGCAATACGCGCCGATGGAAGTGTGGGAGATGGCGTTGACGCTGTTCGCGGTCAACAACAACTACATGGACGACGTCGAAGTCAAGGATGCCTTGTCGTTCGAAAAAAACCTGCGTGAATTCATCAAGTCCAAACACGCGGGGCTGGTTGATTCGATCGCCAAGGCCGCGAATCTGTCCGCCGATGACGAAAAAGCCCTGCACGCGGCGATTGCCGATTTCAAGAAGACTCGTTGAGTTTGCGGGACGAATCCGACACGCTTGCATTCGGGTGTGCCGGAAAGCGCTTTTCCCGACCGATCGAGAGCGCGAGCGACAAACCCGCGAACAGCGAAACAAGACAGGCTTAACAGAACAGGCTTAGCGGAAGATCCTCATGGCAGGCAGCAAAGAGATCAGGACCAAGATCAAGAGCGTGCAAAACACGCGCAAGATCACCAAGGCGATGGAGATGGTCGCCGCCTCCAAGATGCGTCGCGCGCAGGAACGCATGCGCGCGGCGCGTCCGTATGGCGACAAGGTGCGCAACATCGCGGCACACATGGCGGGCGCCAATCCCGAGTACCGCCATCCGTTCCTGATCAAGCGCGAGCGTGTCGGCGGGGCGGGCATTATCCTGATCACCACCGACAAGGGCCTGTGCGGGGGTCTCAACACCAACGTACTGCGCCTGGCCACGGGCAAGCTCAAGGAACTCGAAGCCGCCGGTGCGAAGATCGAGGCCACTGCGATCGGCAACAAGGGATTCGGATTTCTCAATCGGATCGGCGCCAAGGTGATTTCACACGCGATCCAGGTCGGCGACAGGCCGCACCTGGACAAGCTGATCGGCCCGGTCAAGGTGCAGCTGGACGCCTACGCCGAAGGCAGGATCGACGTCGTCTACCTCGCCTATACGCGCTTCATCAACACCATGAAGCAGGAACCGGTGATCGAGCAATTGCTGCCGCTCACGTCGGACAAGTTCGTCCAGACCGACGCCGAGAAAAAGGCCTACGGCTGGGACTACATCTACGAGCCGGACGCCAAGGCGGTGGTCGACGAGTTGCTGGTGCGCTACGTGGAAGCGATCGTCTATCAGGCGGTGACCGAGAACATGTCGTCGGAGCAATCGGCGCGCATGGTCGCAATGAAGTCGGCATCGGACAACGCGAAGAAGGTCATCGACGACCTGCAGCTCACCTACAACAAGGCGCGCCAGGCGGCGATCACCAAGGAATTGTCCGAGATAGTCGGCGGCGCGGCCGCCGTCTAGGCGGCGGACCGATCGGCGCAGGCAGACGCAGGCAGACGCAGGCAGACGCAGGCCGCAGTGGGATGTCAGGCAACGCAGTGAACGGCTGTAGCCAGAATCAAACAGGCGCGGTTGCGGTTTAACAAAATTCGAGAGCTAGAAGAGGGTTCAAGCATGAGTCAAGGTCAAATCGTTCAGTGTATCGGTGCTGTGGTCGACATCCAGTTTCCGCGCGAGTCGATGCCCAAGGTGTACGACGCGCTCACGTTGATGCCGAGCGAATCCAACAAGCTCGTCGAGCAGGGCTTGACCTTCGAGGTCGAGCAACTCCTGGGTGACGGCGTGGCGCGCACCATCGCACTCGGTTCCACCGACGGCCTGCAACGCGGCATGGCGGTGGCGGGTACCGGCCAGCCGATCCAGGTTCCGGTCGGTGCCGGTACGCTCGGCCGCGTGATGGACGTGCTGGGGCGCCCGATCGACGAACGTGGCCCGATTGCCGGCGACGAGCGCCGCTCGATCCATCAACTTGCGCCCAAGTTCGAAGATCTTTCGCCTTCGGTTGAGCTGCTCGAGACCGGCATCAAGGTGATCGACCTGATCTGCCCGTTCGCCAAGGGCGGCAAGATCGGCCTGTTCGGTGGCGCCGGCGTCGGCAAGACCGTGAACATGCTTGAGCTCATCAACAACATCGCCAAGGCGCGTGCCGGCTTGTCGGTGTTCGCCGGCGTGGGCGAGCGAACACGCGAAGGCAACGACTTCTATCACGAGATGTCGGACGCCAACGTGATCGTGCAGGACGACCTGTCGAAATCCAAGGTGGCGATGGTGTTCGGCCAGATGAACGAGCCGCCGGGCAACCGCCTGCGCGTCGCGCTCTCGGGCCTGACCATGGCCGAGAAGTTCCGCGACGAAGGCAAGGACATTCTCTTCTTCGTCGACAACATCTACCGCTTCACCCTGGCCGGTACCGAAGTGTCGGCGCTCTTGGGCCGGATGCCTTCCGCGGTGGGCTACCAGCCGACCCTGGCCGAGGAAATGGGCCGCCTGCAGGAACGCATCACCTCCACCAAGCTGGGGTCGATCACCTCGATCCAGGCCGTGTACGTGCCTGCCGACGATTTGACGGACCCGTCGCCCGCCACCACCTTTGCCCACCTCGACGCCACCGTTGTGCTGTCGCGCGACATCGCTTCGCTGGGCATCTACCCGGCCGTCGATCCGCTCGATTCAACCTCGCGCCAGGTCGATCCCAACACCATCGGCGAAG
The DNA here is from genome assembly GCA_043775255.1 of Burkholderiales bacterium. Classification (GTDB taxonomy): domain Bacteria; phylum Pseudomonadota; class Gammaproteobacteria; order Burkholderiales; family JAEUOS01; genus JAEUOS01. Next base: position 1,102 of record JAYVST010000156.1, on the reverse strand, counting down.
AGCACTACAACGTGACCCGCCGCGTGCAGGCCACTCTGCAACGCTATAAGGAACTGCGCGACATCATCGCCATTCTGGGTATGGACGAGCTCTCGCCCGAAGACAAGCTGGCCGTCTCGCGCGCGCGCAAGATTCAGCGGTTCCTGTCGCAGCCGTTCCACGTGGCCGAAGTGTTCACCGGTTCGCCCGGCAAGTATGTTTCCTTGGCCGATACCATCCGCGGCTTCAAGATGATTGTCGACGGCGAATGCGACGCCCTGCCCGAACAAGCCTTCTACATGGTCGGCCCGATCGAGGAAGCGTTCGAAAAAGCCAAGACCCTGTAGTAGTAACCAAGGCGCATAGCGCCTCATCTCCCACCCTCGCCCCGCTCCGCGGGGAGAGGGCCGGGGTGAGGGGCAAAGAGGTCGCAAAAGCAGCATCACCAGTACCAGCACCAGTAGCAGTAACAGTACCAGCACCAAGGAACCAAACATGTCCACCATCCACGTAGACGTAGTCAGCGCCGAAGAATCCATCTTTTCCGGCGAGGCGACCTTCGTCGCACTGCCGGGCGAAGCGGGCGAGTTGGGCATCTACCCCAGGCACACTCCGCTGATCACCCGCATCAAGCCGGGCGCCGTGCGCATCATTCGCGCCGACAACAACGAAGAAGAATTCGTCTTCGTCGCCGGCGGCATCCTCGAAATCCAGCCGGACGTAGTCACGGTCCTGGCCGACACCGCCATCCGCGGCCACGACCTTGACGAAGCCAAGGCCAACGAAGCCCTCAAGGCGGCCGAGGAAGCGCGTGCCAACGCCAAGAGCGACATCGATTTCGCCAAGGCCACCTCCGAGTTCGCCATCATGGCGGCGCAGATTGCGGCGATCCGCAAGTTTCGCGGCAAGTAATCACCAAAGACGCCGTTCGCGGCGTTACCTCCGAGGCGGCCCGCGTGGCCGCCTTTTTTATTCCCGGCCCGGGCTGTTTGTCGGTGCAGGCATCCGCCTGTGCTCCAATAAGCCTATTTTCCTCAGTTAACCGGATGCCAAGGCGGTCAAGCCGAGGTTTGGTTTGGGCTTGAAGGCCAAGATTTGCGCGATGATGTATCGCACCAAGGCG
>JAYVST010000155.1:0-1844 GCA_043775255.1 Burkholderiales bacterium | reverse complement strand
GAACTGTGGCCGCAAGTCTATGTGTGCGCCTCCTCCGACGTGCTGCCCGAGTTCCGCGAATTCGAGCGTTTCGCCACCACCACGGTCAATGCCAGCCTGATGCCGGTGATGGACCGTTATCTCGAAAGCTTCGAGCGCGGGGTCGCCGGTCTCGGCATCCGCTGCGCGCCGCGCGTGATGCAATCCAACGGCGGCGCCGTCACGCCCGGCGCGGTGCGACGGGTACCGGTGAACACGTTCTTTTCCGGCCCGGCCGGTGGCGTGGTGGGATGCATGGGGCTGGGCGCCGAAATCGGCGTGCAGGATCAGATCACTTTCGACATGGGCGGCACCAGCACCGACGTATGCCTGATCCGTAACGGTGAGCCGGCGAAAAAGGACCTGCGTGAAATGGCGGGTTATCCGGTGCGCACCCGCACCATCGACATCCACACCATCGGCGCCGGCGGCGGCAGCATCGCCTGGGTCGACGCCGGCGGCTTGCTCAAGGTGGGGCCGATGAGCGCCGGCGCCTACCCCGGCCCCGCCGCGTATGGCCGCGGCGGAACGCGGCCGACGGTGACCGACGCCAACGTCGTGCTCGGCAGGCTGAATCCGAAGACCCTCCTGGGCGGGCGCATGGCCATGCATGCCGAGCGCGCCCGTGCCGTGATCGAGACCGAACTGATGCCGCGGCTGAAGGTCGACCTGGTGCGCGCAGCGGCCGGCATCCTGGAGATCATCAACGTCAACATGATGGGCGCGGTGCGCGTGATTTCGATCGAACAAGGGGTCGATGCGCGCGATTTCACGCTCGTGGCGTTTGGCGGCGCCGGACCGCTTCACGCCGCCGACATCGCGCGCAACATGGGCATACGCAAGGTGCTGGTGCCGCCGCGCCCCGGGCTGCTGTCGGCGCTGGGCCTGCTGCATGCGGACGTGCGCGGCGACTTCAGCATGACGCGCCTGGTGCGCGCCCAGGCGCAGCATCTGGCGCAGGTCAACAGCGGGTTCGGGGAGTTGCGCCGGCGCGGCGCCGAGTGGCTGCAAGGCGAGGCGGGCAAGAACGCCCGCGCCAGACTCTCCTGGCTGGTCGACATGCGCTACTTCGGGCAGAACTTCGAGTTGTCGCAGGACCTCGCCGCCGGCAGACTCGATGCGCGTTCGCTCCTGCGCCTGATCGAACGGTTCCACGTGCGCCATCTCGCCTACTACGGCTACGACATGCGCAACCAGCCGGTCGAGATCGTCAATCTGCGTCTGGCCGTCACGGTCGCGCGGCGCGCACCGCCTGCGGAAAAGCGCACGCTGGCGGCGGGCTCCGCGCGCGCCGCGATCATGGAAAAGCGCGCGGTGTGGTTTCCGGAAACCGGCTTCGCTTCCGCGCCGGTGTATGACCGCGACCTGCTGGCGCCGGGTTGCCGCATCACCGGCCCGGCGATTATCGAGCAGATGGACACCACCACCGTGGTGCCGCCGAAGGCGCGTATGTCCTGTGACCGCCTGGGCTATCTGCACATGGCGGTCGAACCGTTGCGCGTCAAGGAAGGACCATGAGCATGGCCAGAGCGAAGAAGACGACCAGGCGCGCGGCTGCGGCAAAACCGCGCACCGCTCGCGTCAGGCAGACAACGGTCGACCCGATCAAGGCCGAGGTGATGGCGCGTTATCTCCTCGCCACCTCCGAGGAAATGGCCGCCACGCTGATGCGCACGGCGTTCTCGCCCAACATCAAGGAACGCGCCGACTGTTCGAGCGCGATCTTCGACCGCCACGGCGAAGTCACCGCGCTGGCGCATCGCATCCCGATGCATCTGGGCTCGATGGTGGGGGCGGTAGCGGAGATTCTCAAACGCTATCCGTTG
>JAYVST010000154.1:0-6421 GCA_043775255.1 Burkholderiales bacterium | reverse complement strand
GACGTCGAAGCTGACGGCATCGAGCGCGACGATGCCGCCGAAACGAACACCGACGTTGCGTACCGACAGCAATGTCGCGTCATCTGCCAAGCCGCGCTCCCCGAAGTTTTTTCTTGTGCGAGGGCGCGAATGTAAACCAAATCGGGGAGTCCGCTATACGCGTTTCCGACCAAGTTCGGACATTTCGGTGGTGCGTTGCACAAGCCACTCGCGACTTTCGCGCTGGAACGACGTGTCTGGCGCATACAACGTTACGGCGAATAGGCCCGCTGTCGACCGTCCGACTGACCGCTCGAAAATACCGGAACCTGTAATCGGAGCCGTCGCCCCGTCGCACCAGACACATGCATCGGTGCGTCGCAAGCCGCCACGCATGGCGTGCAATCCGGTTGTGAATACGCTTCGAGTGCGGGGACGTTCAGCGCCAATCGCCAATCAAATTGAATGGGGCCCAGAAAAAAGGATGTTCGAAGCGCGGGTCTTCCCTTACCGCGATCTGCGCCTTGCGCATCGCTTCGCGCGGACTTGTCCCGCGCATTTCACTGTAGAACGTCGTCATGATCTTCTCTGTGGATTCATCGGCTACCGGCCAGAGGGAAAGCACCAAAGTGGCCGCACCTGCGGAAAGGAACGACCTTGTGAAGCCCCAAATCTCGTCGCCTTTGGTAATGCGCGACATTCCCGATTCGCACGCAGATAGCGTCACCAGGGAAGTGCCGGTGAAATTGAGCTTGTAGATTTCATGTGCCTCGACCGCACCGTCCAACCCGCTCTCGGGCGCCAATCGAACCCGCGAATACAAAGGGTCCAATGCATCGAATTCGGCGTGCGCGGCGATATGTACCGTCGCATGCCTGGGCGCTTCGGCGACAAAGCGCGATTTGGTCGCGTCACCGCGCAAAAAGGCCAGGGTATCTGGGTATGCAGCCTTGATGCTGTTGACTTCGCGCTCCGCACCGGGCAAGGCGAAAGACTCGTTGCCGAGATCCGGATTGCCGAACGCGACGATCTTCATCTGCCGAATCGCGTCACGGGTCCGAACGATGTGTGCAAGGGAATCAAGTGACGGAGCATAGGAAACCGCATGGCTCTGAATCAGGAAGCGCTCGCCATTCCACAGTGCCTGGAAAGGCAGGTGATGCAACGCATCATGCGGAATGATGACCAAGCCCTTGTCTGTGGCCAATCCCAGCGGTTTGATCAGCACGTCATGCAACTTAGCCCCGTGTTCACGCACATCGGGCGCCCGCTCCACGATCGCGCCACGCATGCGCTGCACGTCCCGACGCAACTGTTCCCGCGTCACCGGCAATTTGAATGCCCGCAGACCGGCTTGATCGCGCACCCAAGCGATGGTCTGCTCCTGGGTGACGTAATACACGACGAGCGTGTCCGCGACGCCGATCACGTCGATGGCGTTTGTAGTCTTGCCCGTGGCTACGACCGGGAGCGTTTTCGCGGACCATCCGGCAGGCGCGCGCCCGCGCACCTGATCGCTCAGGGCTCGCGCCCGCGATGCCTCGGCAACGTCGAAAGCGCGCTGGTGGTCACCTGCTTCGGTCAGTGCAACCACAGTCCGCGCAAATACCGCTTCCATTTCTCCGAAAAGGCCTGTCCTGAATTCCTCGCTTTGGAATCGTGCTCGCAAACCGTCGGCCGTCGCGGTCGCTTCCAGCAGTTTATTGACAGCGGCCGGCCGTTCCCCTTTCGCGAGGAGCGCACGCGCTTCGCCATCGAGCGCCCAAACCCGGTGATACGCGCCATCTTCACCGGTGGCGCCCTGACCATATTGCCGAAAGCGCGCGATGGCTTCATCATGTTTCCCCAGGCGCAGCGCCAGCTCACCAGCGAGTCTCTGTATTAATTCACGGAAGGGGCTGTTCGAAACAGTCTTGAACTCGTCGAGTATCGCTTGCGCCTCGGCCTCTTTACCTCCAAGCATAAGCGCATTGGCAAGCCCGACCTGCAGTCCGGCCGCCGCTTCCGCACTCACATATTTGTACGCTTCACGATAGTGCACAACAGCCTTGGCATGATCACCGCGCCGGCTTGCAACGTCAGCCAGGGCTTTGTTCGCCACCACGCGAACCGGTCTGTAGTACCACTGCCCCGCGTTGTGTCCGAGAGCCTCGGTTGCGAATTTTTCCGCGAGATCCAGATTGCCCGCGTAACTATAGGCACGTGCCAGATCGGACTTCGCCATGGCAAGCGCCGGTTCGCCAACCTGCTCCTTTTCGCCGAGAAACAGCGAGATGCCGGCGGCTCGCACCGCCTGGCGAAATTCGCCTTGGTTGGCAAAGGCAAGGGATGCAGACTGGCTGCCTTTCCAGTTACCGACGATCGGCGTCGATTCATTGAGCTGCTTGGCTTCCGCAGTAATGCGCCTGATTGAATCAGCATCCTCAAGAAGAGCCTTGGCTTCGCCGGAACTTAGTCGCTTGACCGAACTGCCACCTTGCCCGATTGCGACAGCAACAAGGGATCCCCACACAACGAGGGCCGCGACGGAGGCTTTGGCTATGGCTTTCGAATGGATCATTTCGAGGTTCCAGTGGACAGGGTTAAGGACGGTGCGGTGGCATGCGCAGACATGAAGCCACCAAACCGCGCTGGCACTTCAAAACCGGGTACCGATTCTTGCCACTTCAGTATATGCGCCGAGAAACAGAATGGATGCATGCAAGGTGTGCCGACATGCGCCGAGGTGTGCGTAACGTCACCGCAAAACGCAGTTCGTCTCGCCGTGCCGACGATGCAGAGGGCGCGTGTCACGCCGCTTGCGCGGCTCTCGCACCGCTCAGGCCGCCGCCTTCAATGCCGGCTTCTTCGCGCATTCGGCCAGGTAGTCCAACGCCGCCTGCGCACCGCCTTTCCTGTACGGAACGCCGGCGACCTCGAAACCCATTTCGACACCGGCGAGCGTACCCATCAGCATCAGGTCGTTGAAATCGCCCAGATGGCCGATGCGAAAGATCTTGCCGCTCACCTTGCCCAGGCCCTGGCCTAGGGACATGTCGAAATTTTCCAGGATCCCTTTGCGCAAGTCGTCGGCGTTGTGGCCTTGGGTCAGGAGAATGGCGGTGAGCGCGCCGGAATGCTCGCGCTCGTCCTGGCACAGGATTTCCATCGCGCCTGCCAAGCCCCAATGGCGTACCGCGCGCCGCGTGGCTTCGGCATGGCGCTGGTGACGCGCGAACACATTGGGCAGCCCCTCTTCTACAACCAGCATGTCGATGGCTTCAGAGAGGCCATAGAGCAGGTTGGTCGCAGGCGTGTAGGGGAAATAGCCGTTCTTGTTGGCGGCCAGCATTTCGTCCCAGCCCCAGAAGGCCCGGAGCGATTTCGACGCTTTCGCCGCAGCCAGTGCCTTCTCCGAAACCGCGTTGAACGACAGCCCTGGCGGCAGCATCAGGCCCTTTTGCGAGCCGCCGACGGTGACATCGACGCCCCACAGGTCATGCCGGTAGTCGATAGAGCCGAGTGAGGAAATAGTGTCCACCAGCAGCAGGGCAGGATGCCCGGCGCGATCCATCGCAGCGCGGATCTCGGGAATGCGCGCGGTGCAGCCGGTTGAGGTTTCGTTGTGCACCACGCATACGGCCTTGATGGTGTGCGCCTTGTCTTCCGCGAGGCGCGCTTCGATCGCCTCGGGCACGGCGGCATGGCGCCAGTCGCCTTCGATGAATTCCGGCTTCAACCCCATCTTGGTGGCGATGTTTTTCCACAGGGTGGCGAAATGGCCGCTTTCATACATCAGAACCGTATCGCCCGGCGATAGGGTGTTGACCAGTGCAGCCTCCCACGCGCCGGTTCCCGACGCCGGAAAGATGATGACCGGTTGGATGGTCTGGAAGATTTGCTGCAGACCGGCCAGGCATTTCTTGCCGAGCACGCCGAACTCTGGGCCACGGTGGTCGATGGTGGGATGGTCTATGGCGCGCAGGATGCGGTCCGGCACGTTGGTCGGCCCGGGGATCTGAAGGAAATGGCGGCCAGCTTTGGCGTTGCTGTACTTGAACATGGTGCGTCTCCGGAACGGGCAGTTTCGATTGAAAGTTGAAAGTTGAAAGTTGAAAGTTGAAAGTTGAAAGTTGAAAGTTGAAAGTTGAAAGTTGAAAGTTGAAAGCCCTATTTTGTATGCAAGTTATCCCACGTTCGAAGTCATGTCAATGAGATTAGTCGACCTCCGGTCTTGACGTTCTTACTTTTTTGCATACAATATCAACGTGCCCACTGCAACCATTTCCGACACCACCGCTGATTCTCCCGTGCCGCCCGTTCTGCGTATGCCTCCCGCTCCACCCGCGCCTCCCGTTCCTCCCAGGATCGACGCCGCCGAACCAGATACCGACGCCAGCGTCACCAGCTTCGACCGCTCCGCCCTCCACTCAGCCGTGTCAGCCCGCCTCAAGACGATGATCATCGAGGGTGAACTCGCGCCCGGCGCGCGCTTGAACGAGCGCGTGCTTGCGGAAAAACTCAATGTCTCGCGTACCCCGTTGCGAGAAGCCTTCAAGATGCTGGCCGGCGTCGGGCTGGTGGAATTGTTGCCCAACCGCGGCGCAGTGGTGGTGCGCCTGGCGCCTGAACAAGTAGAAGCCACCTTCGACGTGATTGCTGCGCTCGAAGGCCTGGCCGGCGAACTGGCGGCGCAGAACATCACGGAGGCCGAACTGACCGAAATCCGCGCCCTGCAATTCGACATGTTGGCCAGCCACGCGCGGCGCGACCTGCCCGGCTACTTCCGCGCCAATATGCAGATTCATGCACGCATCATGGCGGCGACGCGCAACCCGGTGCTGGCCGAGACTTTCGAACGCCTCAACACCCGCGTGTTCGCCACGCGCTATCGCTCCAATCTCACCACCGAGCGCTGGGACCAGGCCGTCGCCGAACATGCGGACATGCTCAAATTGCTCGAAGCACGCGACGGCGCGGGCTTGCGCGCACTGCTGGAAACCCATCTTCACAACAAGCGGCGTACCCTGATGGCGCAATTGCACTCACGCCCGCAGGACGCAGCGGCATAGGAGTTCTCATGGAACCACAAGCCCCCCTCTCCATCGACATCATTTCGGACGTGGTCTGCCCCTGGTGCTACATCGGCAAGCGCCGCCTGGAGCAGGCACTGGAGCAGTATGCGATCGACAACCCGGAGGCGCCGCCGCCGGTGGTGCGCTGGCGCCCGTTTCAGCTGAACCCGGACATGCCGGCCGAAGGCATTCCACGCCAGGAATACATCCGCAGGAAGTTCGGCCCGAACGGCGGCGCCAACTACAAGCGGGTGGCGCAGGTGGGCGTCGATGAAGGACTGGAGATGGATTTCGACGGCATCGAGCAGCAGCCCAACTCGCTGGCGGCGCACAGCCTGATCGACCTGGCCGAACCGGGCGAGGCGCAGGACCGCGTGGTCGAGGCCTTCTTCAACGCCTACTTCGTCGACAACGTCAATCTCACCAGGCGGCAGAACCTGATCGACATCGCGGTAGAAGCCGGTCTGCCGCAGGCCGCAGTGGAGGCGCGCTTAGACGACCCAGGCGCGGTCGAAGACGTCCGCAGTGCCGACGAAGAAGCGCGCGGCATGGGGGTGGAAGGCGTGCCGTTCTTTGTTTTCAACCGCAAGGTGGCGCTCTCCGGTGCGCATGAACCGCAGACCATCCTGGACGCCATCCGCCAGGCTGAAGAAACCGTGCAACAGGACTGACCCAGGTCGCGCGCCGCCTGCGCCCTAAAGAGCGTGCGGAGTGCAGTCCGATGACAGATCGAAGATGAACGCCCCCCTCCCCAAAGATGCCCTTCAGCGCGTGGCATCGGGCGCGATTCTCAAGCGCAGCAAGCTGGGCGGCCTCCTGGCGCGCCACACCGGTTGCGAGGTGTTGTTCGACGCCGCCTCGCGCGGGCGCTATTCCACCGATGCCTCGATCTATCAGGTCGAGCCGGTCGGCGTGGCGATCCCCAAGAACGAGGAAGACGCGCGCATGGCCCTGCACATCGCGCGCGACCTCGGCATGCCGGTACTGCCGCGCGGTGGCGGCACTTCGCAATGCGGGCAGACGGTGGGTGAGTGCCTCATCATCGACAACAGCAAATACCTGAACCAGGTGGTGGCCTTCGACCGCGAAGCGATGACGGTGACAGTTCAGCCCGGCATGGTGCTGGACCACCTGAATGCGTATTTGAAGCCGCACGGCCTGTGGTACCCGGTGGATGTGTCCACCAGCGCGCAGGCCACACTGGGCGGCATGGCCGGCAACAACTCCTGCGGTAGCCGGTCGATCCACTACGGCAATATGGTGCACAACGTGCTGGGTATCGACGCGATTCTGGCCGACGGCAGCGAGGAGCATTTCGGCCACTTCGGCAGCGACGCCACCAAGCAGCTTTCGCACCGCATGCGCGGCCTGGTATCCGATCTGTTCAA
>JAYVST010000153.1:0-2451 GCA_043775255.1 Burkholderiales bacterium | reverse complement strand
CCTCACCGCGCTGATGGACATGATCGCCAAGGGCGAAATGAAGCCCCTGATCGACAAGACCCTGCCGCTGGAACAGGCGCGCGAAGGCCTGCGCCTGATCCAGGACCGGGAAGTCATCGGCAAAGTCGTCATCACGCCCTAAAATGGAGGCGACATGAGCGAACAGAAAATCACCGCCGCCGAAGTCGAAGAGAAGCTGCGCCGCGGCCCCTACCATCAGTGGCTGGGTCTCAAGGTGTTGTCGGTCGGCGAAGGCGAGATCGAGCTTTGCGCCACGTGGCGCGAAGAGTGGGTGGTCAACCCGGAGCGCAAGTACACCCATGGCGGCATTCTCGCCGCGCTGGTCGATCTGACGGCCGACTGGGCGCTGGTTTCCAAAACCGGGCGCGGCGTTCCGACCATCGACCTGCGCGTCGACTACCACCGGGCCGCCATGCCCGGCGATCTGGTCGCAAAGGGCAAGGTCATCAAGTTCGGCAGCCAGTTCAGCGTGGCCGAGGCGCAGGTGTTCGACAAGGACGGCGTGCTGTGCGCCAGCGGGCGCGGGGTGTATTCGACCGCGCCACCGCCGCCGCCGAAAGCCTGACCCCGCTTCGTGAGCCTCTCCGCCTGCACCGGCGTGCCGGCGCCCGGTTCGCACGACCTTCTTCGAAATCGCGATGCCGCTGCCAGCTTTCACCAATCTGGGCGACCTGATTCGCCGTGACCAGGCTCTGGAGAAGCTCGCGCTCATCGACCTGGGCGGCGCAGTCGCACCGCGCGAATACAGTTATGGCCAACTCGACGCGATGGCCAACGCGGTCGCGCGCGGGCTCTTGAAGCGCGGTTACGCGCGCGGCGAGCGCATCGGCATTCTGTCGGCGAACCGGCTCGAGAACCTCGCGGCCTACTACGGCATCATGCGCGCCGGCCTGGTGGCGGTGCCGGTCAACTTCCGCTTTCCGCGCGCGACGACCGATTTCGTGCTCGGCGACGCCGATGCGCGCATGGTGTTTTGCGATGCCGCGCGCAAGGGCGATGCACCGCCGGCACTGCCGAAGGTGACGTTCGATGAAGACAGCGCCGACGGGTTCGACGCCTTTGTCGATCCGGGCCCGTTCGATGCGGTGCGCCCGGCGCAGGGCGAGACGGCGATGTTTCTCTACACCTCGGGTTCGACCGGCAAGCCCAAGGGCGTGATGCTCTCGCACCAGAGCCATATCTGGGTCGCGACGACGCGGGTCGGCGGCGGCGATCTTGCGCGACATCGCTACCTGATCGCCGCGCCGCTCTACCACATGAACGCGCTGGCCCTGGCCAAAATGGCCTGCGTCGCGCACGCCACCATCGTGCTGTTGCCGCAATTCGCGGCCCGCGCGTACATCGCGGCGATCGGGACCTATCGTTGTACCTGGCTTACCGCCGTGCCGCCGATGGTGGCGATGATGCTGCAGGAACGGGAGCAGTTGAAGAACACCGATTTGTCGTCGGTGGAATTCCTGCGTATGGGGTCCGCCCCGGTCTCGCCCTGCCTGATGGCGGCGATTCGCGCGACCTTCCCGCACATGCAGGTGACCAATGCCTTCGGCACCACCGAGGGCGGGCCGGTGGTGTTCGGCCCCCATCCGAGAGGCCTGAAGCAGCCCGAACTTTCCGTCGGCGCCCCGCATCCGCTGGTGCAATTGCGCTTAGTCGACGGCGATAACCTCGACGCCACCCAGGGCGTGTTGCAGATGAAGTCGCCTGGGGTAATGACGGGGTATCACAAGGCCGCCACGCGCAACCCGCCGCTCAAGAACCCATTTACCGCCGACGGCTTCTACAGCACCGGTGATGTTTTCCGTCGTGACGGCGACGGCTTTCATTTCTTTGTCGGCCGCAGCGATGACATGTTCGTCTCGGGTGGCGAGAACATTTATCCCGGCGAGGTCGAAAAGCTGCTCGAGACCCATCCGGCGGTACAGCAGGCGGCGGTGCTGCCGGTCGCAGACGAGATCAAGGGCTACAAGCCGGCTGCGTTCGTGGTCCGGCGCGCCGGCGCCAACGTGACAGCCGGGGAATTGAAGGCGCACGCCCTGGCGCATGCGCCGGCGTTCCAGCACCCGCGCTGGATCTGGTTCCTCGACGCCTTGCCGTTGGCGACGACCAACAAGATCGACCGCGCGGCGTTGATCGAAGAGGCCAGGCGACGCGTTGCCCAAGGCGGTACTTGAACGCGGCCCCGCCAGCCCTGCGTCGGGGCCAGGCTGGCACGCCGAGCGGCGCTATGACGGCTTTTTTATGCCCTGCCAGCGCGCCAGTTCAGCCGAGTGCAACCCGAACAGGTCGAGGACCCGGCCAACCGTGTGGGCGATGATCGCGTCGATCGACGCCGGCTTGGCGTAGAACGCCGGCACCGGCGGAAAGATCACCCCGCCCATTTCGGTGACCGCCACCATGTTGCGCAGATGTGCAAGATTGAGCGGCGCCTCG
>JAYVST010000152.1:0-8708 GCA_043775255.1 Burkholderiales bacterium | reverse complement strand
GCGGATGATGATGCGCCAGACCTGCGGCATTTCAAGCAGGCTGATGGAATCGACGTCGTTGTAAACATAGGAGATGCCGGCCATGCCCGGAATCACCGTGCGCAGGTCGAGCGGCGTCATGATGCGCAGGATGCGCTTGGCGTAGTCCTCCCCTTCGAAGGCGATGCCGGCCGCCGCGCGCACGGTGCTGTTGGCGCCATCCGCACCGACGAGCCAGCCGAAGGTTTCCTGGCTGCTGCCGTGCGCGCGCCGCACTGCCACTTCGAGGCTGTCATGGTGTTCGGTAAAGCCCTCGACGGCGGCGCCGAATTCGACGCGCGCGCCCGGCTCCGCGAGCAACTCTTGCAGCAGCACCGGCGTGAGCTTCGCCTGCTCCAGATGCATGCGCCACGGATGCGCGGTGATGCCTTCAAGGCAATCGAAGCGGAAGCGCGCCGCCAGTTCAGGCCGGCCGGTGTTGCTGCGGTAGTAGTCGATGGTGTCGATGCGCTTGCCCAGCGGCGCCACGTCGGCCAGCACGCCCAGCCGGTCGAGCAGGTCCAGCGTGGGAGGATGGAAGGTGGAAGCGCGCGAGGCGCTGGAAAGCGCCGCGCGCTTTTCGAACACCCGCACTTCATGCCCGGCACGCGCTAAGGCAAGGGCGGCTACCAGCCCCACCGGGCCGGCGCCGACCACCGCAATGCGCTGCTTCATCGAAACTCCGGGAGACAAGCCGAAACCTGCATTACCATGGCGCGCAGGAGGTGATGTGACAAACCATAGTGTACTTATTGCCGGCGCCGGGCCGGTGGGACTCACGGCGGCGCTGGTACTGGCCGACGCCGGCGTCGCGGTCAAGGTGTTCGAGGCCGGCGACGATGTGGAAGAAGACCTGCGCGCCTCCACCTTCCATCCACCCACGCTCGATATGCTGGAGCGCTTCGGCATCAGCGCCGAATTGATCGCCGGGGGTCTGATCTGTGGGCACTGGCAGATCCGCCTGCATCCCACCGGCGAGCGCGCCGTGTTCGACCTCTCGGTGCTCGAAGGCGAAACCCGCCACCCCTACCGCCTGCAATGCGAGCAATGGAAACTTTCACGCGCCCTGCTGGCCCGCCTCAAGGGCATGCCCAGGGCGGAACTGCGCTTCGGCGCCCGCGCCACCGCCGTGGCGCAGGACGAAACCGGTGTGGACCTCACCATCGAATCCCAAGGCCGAAACGAAACCCTGCGCGGCGCCTGGCTGATCGGCGCCGACGGCGCCAGGAGCGTCGTTCGCAAGGCCATCGGGCTTGAGTTCGAAGGCCGCACCTATCCCGAAACCACCCTGCTGGCCACCACCCGCTTTCCCTTCGAAGAGCATCTCGAAGGCCTCTCGAAGGTGAGCTACTGCTGGAAAGCCGGCGGCAACTTCAGCCTGCTCAAGGTCCCCGGCCGCTGGCGCGTCTCGATCTACCCGCGCGAAGACATGCCCATGGAAGAGCAACTCGCGAGCGCCAACATCGAAGCCGCCCTGCAGGACATCGTCCCCAGGCGTTCCCCCTACGAAGTGCTGGAAGTACGCCCCTACCGGGTGCACCAGCGCATCGTAGACCGCTACCGCGTCGGCCGCGTGTTTCTCGCCGGTGATGCGGCGCACGTCAACAGCCCGGCCGGCGGCATGGGCATGAATGGCGGCGTGCACGACGCCTTCAACCTCGCCGAAAAAATCGCCGCCGTAGCGCTCGGCGCCGCCGCCAAGCCGCTGCTCGACCTCTATGACCTGCAACGTCGCCCCATCGCCCGCGAACAGATCCTCGCCCAGTCCGACAGCAACCGCGCGCGCATGCGCGAAAAGGACGATACAAAGCGACGCGCGATGCTGGCCGACATGCAGGCACTGATCGCCGATCGGTCACGGCTCAAGGCGCACTTGATGAAAACGTCGATGATCGACGGGTTGCGGCAGGCGGCGCGGATCAACGGGTGAGCGCGCGCGCGAAAGCCGGCGGCGCTTGCGAAACGCGAGTCACGCTTCTGTGATGCGATGATTTATGCAACCCACAATAACGCAGACGATCGAACACTACAAATCGCGCCACGAAAGCATCGAGACGCCCTCGCGCTCATACGCCTCGCCCCCGCCATACACCACACCCAAATACGTTTCTATCCCGGCCGCGTATTTTTGCCATTTGCGCAACGAAACCGTCGCATCGCTTGCAACTCGTGACCCGGACTTGATTTCAATGCCGGCAAGCGCCAACCCTTGTTCCAGAATCAAATCGACTTCGGTGCCGATGTTGTCGCGCCAAAAATAGAGTTGGTCGCGCCGACCGGCATTGCGGCGCGCCTTGAGAAATTCGTTGACCACCATGGTTTCAAACAGCGCCCCCTTGAGAGGGTGAACCGCCATTTGTTCCGCAGTTTGTATTCCAAGCAATGCGGCGGCCAGACCCGTATCGTGAAAATAGAGTTTCGGCATCTTGATCAAGCGCTTGCCAAAATTGTTCAGATGCGGTCGCGCGTAGTGAATCAGATAGCAGGTTTCGAGGATCGAGAGCCAGTTGCGCGCGGTGCGTTCCGCGACGCCGGCGTCGCCGGCCAAACCGGCAATATTGAGCAGTTGCCCGGTGCGCACCGCCGTCAGACGTAAAAAGCGCTGGAACGCGCTCAAGTCTTCGATCGCACGCAACTGGCGCGCATCCCGTTCGGCATATGTGACGATGTAGCTTTGCAACCAATCGTAAGCGGTCACGGGCCGCGCATACAGTGCCGGATAGAAGCCCTTCAGCAATGCCTGCTCGATACTCTGCGGCGCCAGCTTTTCCGGACGCAACTCGGCCAGAGACAGTGGCAGCAGTTCAAGAATGCCATTGCGTCCTGCCAGCGTTTGCGTGACGCCTTCCAGTAAAGAAAGATTGTGCGAGCCGGTCAGCACAAACAGGCCCATGCGTCCGTCGGAATCGATCACCCCTTGCAATTCGGAGAGCAGTGCGGGGGCGCGCTGCGCTTCGTCAATCACTGCGCCATCGGGAAAGCGTCCGAGAAAATCATGTGGCGCGTTCTGTGCAAACTCTCGCTCGCCCGGCGTCTCAAGCGAGAGATACGGCTTGTCGCCCAGAGTGGAACGCACCAGCGTGGTCTTGCCCGATTGGCGCGGCCCGGTTACCGTCACTACAGGGAATCCGGCCAGCAAACGGCGCAATGTAGAGGCGGCTTGACGAGGGATCATTCTTTACAAATCCGTCCTTGGAGTACGGAATTGTAAAGAATGCGATCTATTGCAGCAACCCCCGGTTTGACGCGATTCAGACTACGCAGCGTTCAATCGGCCTGGATGTTCGCTCGCGTCACCACATCGGTCCAGCGCGCGATCATCGTCCGCATCTGGGCCGCATGCTCCTGCGGCGAATTGGCGATTGGAATGAATCCGAGCTTGGCGAGCCGCTCGGCCATGTCGGGCGCGCGCAGCGCCGTCGCGAAATGCTGGTTCAGCTTCTGCGCGATCTCGTTGGCCACGCCGGCCGGCGCATACAGTCCCCAATAGGTGTCGGCATCGACGCCGGCTACCCCCATCTCGGTGAACGTCGGCACCTCGGGCATGGCCGGATTGCGACTTGCGCCGGTCACGGCCATGGCCTTCAGGCGACCGGCTTCGACGAATTGCCGGGCTGCGCTGATGCCGGCGAACTGCATGTGCACCTGCCCGCCGAGCAAGTCGTTCATTGCCGGGCCGGTGCCCTTGTAAGGGATGTGGGTGATATTGACGCCGGCGGCGATCTTCATCAATTCACCTGAAAGGTGTGTCGAGGCGCCGTTGCCGCCGGATGCGTAGTTAAGCGATCCGGGCTTGGCGCGCGCCAGCGCCAGAAGCTCCGTCAGATTGCGCGCCGCAACCGACGGGTGGGCGACCAGCAATACCGGCGCGACCGCCAGCATGCCGACGGTGCGCAGGTCTTTCAAGGTATCGAAGGGCATGTTCTTGCGCAGGCCCGGGTTTACCAGGATAGAGGTGTCCGACGCCAGCAGCGTGTAACCGTCGGGCGTCGCCTTGGCGGCCATCTCGGAGCCGATCACGCTGCCGGCGCCCGGCCGGTTCTCCACCAGAATGTTCTGCCCGAGACTCGCACTGACGGCCGGCGCCAGTGCGCGGATCAGAATGTCGGTGCCGCCGCCGGCGCCAAACGGAACGATCACGCGTACCGGCTGGTTGGGAAAACCTTGCGCGGGTGTCGGCTGCGCGAACAATGGGATCGTGACTACCGCAATCGAGATGAACCCGTTGAGCAAGAGTTTGGACATGGCGTCTTTCCGGATCCGTGCAGGCTCGCGTTGCGCGTTGTTACGGCGCGAAACGTCACGTTCAGACTATACCGAAAACACATTGCGCAGCGAAATGACCTCGATACCATGTCACGTCCGCCCTCTATTCCCTGAACGGCGTCCCCTGCGCCGCCAACCAGTCGGCCCAGCCCGGCATGCTCGGGTTGTGCGGTCGCACCTTGTAGTAGCCGATCAGGGGCCGCCAGCGGTCGAGGATTTCCTGCAGCGCGTCCACCGCGTCCGACGCGCCTTCGCGCTTGGGCATGAAGTCGATGCGCAGGTCGGTGCGGGCGTAGGCTTCGGTGTCGTACACCAGCATGCAGGAGGAGCGGTGGCCGCCCAAGTCGCCGCCTTCGTTGCGCGCGGCGATGGTCACGGCCATGAGGCGGTCTTCGAACAATTGGCCTGCGCTGCCCAGCCAGGCATCGTTCATCGCCGGCACCACCCGGTCGGTGAGCAGGTAGTTGCCCATGACGACATACCCTTCGCCGGTGATCGATGAGCTGTGGGTCTTGCATTGCGCGCCGGTGTGCACGGCCGCGCGGCCGTGGCGGTCGACAATGCCGATCTGGCGCCAGGCGAAGTCACGGTCGCTGGCAGCGAGTTCCTGGATCACCTTTTCAGGAGCGTAACCGAGCGTGAGCAGTTCGATCGCCAGGGGACCGAGGCCAGGGTCGGTGTAGGCCTGGGTGCTCACGGCGCCGACGTTGGCGCGGATGAACGGGCAACGCCCGCCCACCGAAATGGGGTTGGTGGCTTGGGAGATGCCCAACAGGCCGGTCTTGGAGTCACGGGCGACGATGCAGAAGGTCATTGCGGGTTTCCAGGAATGTCAGGGTCGATAGGGGTTGACGGGCAGGCCCATTTTTTCGAGCACTGCTTTTTTCGGCATAACCGATGTCGGGTCGAGCGTGCGGGCCACGTAGTACGGGATCAGCGGCTTGAACCAGTCGAAGATCTTGCGCATTTCTGCCACTGGTTCAGCGCTTACGTCGACCCGCAGGTTGACGATGGGGAAGCTGTGCTTTTCGTAGACCACCAGGGCAGAGGAGGTCTGTCCTTCCTCCTGGCCGCCGGCGTCGCGGCCGGCTTCCACCGCGCGCATGAGCCTTTCCTCGAGTTCTTCCGCGGCGCAAGCCTCGAAGGCATCGGCCATCGCGCGGACCACGTGCGCACCCACCAGCACATTGCCGGTGGCGACGTATCCGTTGCCGACGATTTCACCGGCCCAGGGCCGGGCCCTGGTACCTGTGTTGACGGCGGCCTGCCCGCTCATGTCGAGCACGGCGATCTGGCGGTGTTCGAAGAACGGATCGCCGGCGCGCAAGTCCGCGAGCACGCGCTCGCTCGCCTGGCCGCTCTCCATCAGGCGTTTGGCCAGTTGCAACTGGCGGTAGTCGCCGTGCGCCTGCACGGTCACGACGCCATGTCCGAACACCACGTCGGTGCAGCGCCAACCCACCGCCGGCGTGCTGGTGGCCTGGCAGAAACCGGCCTTGCCGGTGCGGCGGCAGATACCGAGGATGCTGAAGGTCATGCCTGGTTCAATCGAACTTGATGTTGGCGGCCCGCACCACGCGCGCCCATTTCTCCTGGTCGCGTGGCAGGAAGGCATCCAGCTCTTCGGGCGTGGAGGGGGCCGGATCCATGCCCGCGCCGACCAGCTTGTCGCGAATCTCCGGGTCGTTCAACACCCTGGTCAGTTCGCGATTGAGGGTTTGAATGACGGCGCGCGGCGTCTTCGCAGGCACGACGAAGCCGTACCAGTTGGTGTATTCGTACCCGGGCACCGATTCGGCCACCGTCGGCACCTCGGGCAGGTTGGCCGAGCGGCGCACGGTCGAGACCGCCAGCGCGCGCAGTTTGCCGGCGCGGATCAGCGGCATGGCCGAGGGGTCCGAGAAGTAGAAATCGATCTGCCCGGCCATCACCGCTGTGAGGCCCAAGGCGGTTCCGGTGTAGGGCACGTGCACGGTGGAGACGCCCGCCATCTGGTTGAACAACTCGCCGGCCAGGTGCTGGGAATTGCCGACCCCGGCCGAGCCGAAATTCATCGCGCCGGGTTTGGCGCGTGCGGCGGCGGCTAAGTCGGCGGCGGTGCGGTAGGGCGCGTTCGGCGCCACCACCAGGAGCGGCGTCTGCAGCACCCCTTGTGTGACGCCGGCGAAATCCCTGAGCGGGTCATAGTTGAGCTTGCGTCCGGAGCCACCGGCAATGGTCATGGGGGCCGGGGTCGCCACCATGACGGTATAGCCGTCGGGCGCGGACTTGGCCACATGTTCGGCGCCGACGATGCCGCTGGCGCCGGCGCGGTTGTCCACCACCACGCCTTGCCCGATGTTGGCGCTCATCTTCGCTGCCACCACCCGCGCCATGATGTCCGGCCCGCCGCCGGCCGGAAATGTCACCACGAAACGGATCGGGCGCGAGGGGAAGGCTTCCTGCGCCGTGACGGTTGTCGAGGCGCCGAGTGCTGCGGCCAGCAGCAATGAGACGAGAGCGCGAAGGCCTGCCATGCGGTATTCCTTGATCGGGTGGAAGGATGCAGTCAATGCCGGCCGACTGCAACGGTCATATTCACCGGATCAAAACTTACCGAGGCCGGGCGGGTTTGGCAAGCGGTTTGCGGGAACCCGAGGCACGAACGCCGCCGTTGGCCGGGACACCTGGAGGACGTGCCGCGCCGCTCTTGAGGCCAGCGGCAGCTTGCGTGCAGCGTACGAATCAGCCGTTTCGATCGGGACCAGGGTGTCTTTTCGAAACCTCAGGAAGCATCAGGCCTCTTTCGCGGCCACACGGAGCGTGCCCGGAAGGACGAGTCAGCGTCTCGATCTCTTCCGCCAGGAAGCCAGGCCCACCAGACTGGCACCCAACAGCATCATGCCCGAGGGTTCCGGAACCGGGCTGGTGACGGAAAAATTCACCGTTGCGCTGCCCGACCCCGCGTCTCTCGGCACGCAGATGCCGCCGTTTTCGATGCACAGCAGGGTGACCAGACTGTAGCTGGCCACGATGTGCCAATCACCCGGCGCTTTCTTGTCGTTCCAGGTGAGCACGGCAGGCGACAGCCAGAACTTGTCGGTCGGCGGCGGGCCAAAACCGGTGAACAAGCTTTGCGCAAGCGTGAACTGCACGGCGGGATCGGCACCGCGAAACCAGTCGGAAGTCACGTTTGTCGAGAAGCCGCCGATGCCTGGCAGGTCCAGAAAAAGCACCGGCGCCGGGCCGTCGACACCGAACGTCGTTACCGGCGTCGTACTTCCGGCGCTGCCCACGGTGAAGGCACTGTCAAAAGCAGCATTTGCGGCAGACCCATGGGCCGCCAGCAAAGCGACGAAGCAGGCTGCAAATAGTTTTTTCATCGAAGTATTTCCCTGTGGTTGCAATTGTTGTGCAGATCGATGCAACGGCGCATCCAACGCGATCCCACGCATCTTTGTGCCTGGCCATATTTAGCCTGCCCCTTTACTCCAACATTTGCCGCGCGGCAATATTCCATCAGCGGGAGGAAAATCGCGCGAATAGTGGTCATCCACAACGCTTGGACCAGCCTGCGAGCCTGACTGATCATGGTCCGTTATCTGGCGTGAATCGCCGTCAAGTTTCCATCGGGCAGATAAACTTCTTGGGTCATGGTCAAAACCAGCAAACCCGGCGGCGGCCTGGTCTACTCCACCGAAAGCGGCCGCATGTGTCCTGCGTGCCGCAAGCCGGTCGTGCAATGCACCTGCCGCGCCGCGGCACCGGCGCCATCCGGCGATGGCGTGGTGCGTGTCTCGCGCGAAACCAAGGGCCGCAGTGGCAAGGGCGTCACCCTGATCAGAGGCGTTCCGCTCGACGCCGAAGCGCTGGCTCGACTCGGCAAGCAACTGCGCAGCACCTGCGGCACCGGCGGCACGGTGAAGGACGGCGTCATCGAGTTGCAGGGTGACCATGCCGAGCAGGTACTCGAACTGCTCAAGCCGCGCGGCTGGCAAGTCAAGCGATCCGGAGGCTGAGACGGCGATGGAAGCCCGCGACCTGGAACTGCTGCTGGTGCGTGAAATGCCGTTCGGCAAGTACAAGGGCCGCGTCATCGCGGACCTGCCCGGCTACTACCTCAACTGGTTCGCGCGCGAGGGCTTCCCCAAGGGTGAAATCGGGCGCCTGCTGGCGCTGATGCACGAGATCGACCACAACGGGTTGAAGTCGCTGTTGGAGCCGTTGCGCAAGCGATAGCGCTGTTTCGACCGCGGCGGTCGCAAATCCTGTGTGAGTCAACGGGACCCTTTTCAGACTCAGGGACGCAGCCAGCGCACCAACCCGAACAGCGCCAGCAAGGTAGGCGGTAGCGCGAAAAACAGCAACCAGTTGATGCGCCAGGTCGGAAGGTTGAGGCCGGGATCGTTGTTGCAGGCACGTTCGAAGTCTTTCTTGTCGAACGC
>JAYVST010000151.1:0-4600 GCA_043775255.1 Burkholderiales bacterium | reverse complement strand
GCCGGCCTCGGCAAGTCGCGCCTGCTTGGCGAGGCAAGCCGGATGGCGGGCGCGGCCGGTATCCGCAAGCTCCAGGGAACCTGCGTCTCGTACGGCAGGGCACTGAGCTACTGGCCGTTCCGGGAGGCCCTGCGGGACGCGCTGGACATCCGCGAAGACGATGAAGAGGCAACAGCCTTGCGCAAACTCGACGCGGCATTCGCGCAGCGCTTTGGCGATGAGGGCGGCAACATGACGCCGTTCATGGCCTTGCTGCTCGGCTTGAATCCGGCGGGGCCCGACGCTGTGCTCGTCCGGTCGCTCGATGGAATGGCCACCGGACACCAGATTTTCTTGACCAGTCTGCGCGTGATCGAACGCCTGGCCCAAGAGAAGCCGTTGTTGTTCGTCTTGGACGACTGGCAGTGGGCGGACGCGTCCTCCCGCGCGTTGCTGGCACATTTGCTCCCGCTGGCTGATGAAGTTCCGGTCCTCTTCGCCATCGCCGCCAGACCGGGTGTCGAAGGCAGCGGCGCGTCGGCCGGTTCGGTGCTGTCCGACATGCGCAGCGATGCCGTGTGCCGCCACATCGCGCTTGAGCCGCTTGCCGATCCGATTGCACGCCAACTCCTTGGCGCACTGCTCGGGTCCGGACAGGTGCACGCCCAACTGGAGGCGCGTCTGCTGCGCCGGGCGGCGGGCAACCCTTTTTACCTTGAAGAAATGGTTCGTGCGCTGAAGGCCACGCGCGCCATCGTTCGCGATCCCGTGACGCTCGCTTGGCGCGACCAGGCTGCGAACGGCGCCTTCGCCTTGCCCGACAGCATCGAAGGCGTGATCCTGGCGCGGATCGACTGCCTCGACGGCAGCGCCAAGCAATTGCTGAAGGTGGCTGCGGTGATCGGCAGACGAATCGGCATTGCGGTCCTGACGGCGGTGGCAAAAGGACACGGCGACCTCGACGCCGACATCGAAAAGCTGAAAGCCGCCGAACTGCTTCAGGACGGCCTGCAGCACCCGGAACCTGAACTCATGTTCGGCCAACCGCTGATACATCAGGCGGTTTACGACAGTCTCCTGGAAGAGCCGAGGCGAGTCCTGCACCACGCGGTAGGGGTTGCGCTGGAGAAATTGCACGCAGATCGCCTGGAAGAGGCGTATCCGGTGCTGGCCCATCACTTCGCACGCGCGCATGACCAGACGCGCGCGCATGAGTATCTTTTGCTGGCAGGAAATCAGGCCGGACGAATCGCCGCCGATGCCGAAGCGCTGGAATACTACGATAGTGCCCTGCGCGCCGCGCGTGAAATGTCGTTGTCGCTCGATCCGGTGCGGCGTGCCGAACTGGCGGCGAGCATGGCGGAGGCACTGTACCGCCTGGGGCGCTACGATGCCGCGCTGGACCATGCGCTGACCGCGCTTGCGGGGCTGGGTTTCGCCTATCCGCGCGCGCCGCACGAGACCCGCAGGGCGATCATGGCCAAGCTTGCGGCCCGCGCGCTGCGGCGCGGCCTGCGACCATGGCGTGGCGTCGGCGCGGGTGGTACGCAGCCGGCCGACGGCGCCTATCGCGCGGCATCCCGGCTGTTCGAGGTGCTCGGCGCGATCGACTATTTTCTCGATCCGCCGCGTTTCGTGCTGGGCATTCTGACCATGCTTGAAGAAGCCGAGCGACGCCCGCCATCGCGGGCGATGGCGATCAGCACAGCGTCGTTCGGCCTGATTTGCGACACCCTCGGACTCTACCGCCTGGCCGCAGTACTGCATCGGCGCGCCATGCGTGTGGCGGTGGCGCTGGACGATCGGATCGCCGTCGGCTACTGCAATCACATGGCCGGACTGCATCAATACAGCACAGGCCAATGGACGGCCGCGCTTGCGACCCTGGCGGCCGGGGCTGCACAGCTCGATGCGTCCGGCCACCTGCGCTTCTGGGCGTCCTGCACCGGAGCCAACTATTTCGTTCTGCGCTCGATGGGTGATCCGCGCTGGATGGATCTGGCGCGGCGCCAGCTTGAGGTTGCGCAATCGATCGGCGACGACCACGCGATCGCCTGGGCCGTCAATTCTGCGGGTGTCGCACATTTGTATCGCGGCGAGCATGCGAGCGCGCGAGTGCTGTTCGAGAAGGCCAGTGTCGCTTACGAGGCGATTCCAGACTACCGATTCCTGTCCGGCGCCCTGGCGCGCCGCGCGCTTTGTCATGCGTTGGCCGACGATATGGAAGCGGCGCTGGCGTTGCTCGAACGCAGTCGATCCCTGGTCGTGCGCTATCGGATCACCGGGATGCTGGCGTCGGCGCCTTTGCTGGTGGCAGCGGAGGCGTACCTTTGCATCGTGCAAGGCACGGCGGATCGGGTCCGGCGCGCCTTCGCGTTGAAACTGGCGCGTGCGGCGTGCACGCGCGCGACCCGCCACGGTCGCCGGGTCGGCGACGAAAGCGCGGCCGAGGCGTTGCGGCTCAACGGCATCCTTGCCTGGGTCTGCGGAGACGCAGCCGGAGCGACCAAGGTCTGGGGCGCCGCGCTCGACTCCGCCCATGCCATGGGTGCGAGGTATGTGCAGGCGCGCACCCACCATGACCTCGCAGCACTTGCCGAAATTCCTGGGCATGCATCACGCGCGCGCGAGCTGTTTGAGGCCACCGGTTCCGGGCCATACCAGGCGGCGCGCCGGGAAGAGAGCCGTCCCGCTGCCTGATCCGCACGTGGCCGAGGTACAGCCGATGGCCGCTGCGAGACGGAGCGTCGTGTGCCTAACCCGCGCGGCAGCGCGCGATCCATTTCGCGGTCAGCTTTTCCTGCAGCGAGTTTTGCGCCAGGCGGTCGTTGAGAATCCCGAAATCGACCCGGTCGAGATCCTGGTCCTGGTTGAAGCATGAAAACACATAAATGGTTTCACCAGTCACGGGATCGTGTTGCGTCTGCAGGCACTGCGCGCAGATTTCCTTCATCATGCATTGCATCGGCGAATTGATCGAACCTAGCGCCACATGCTGCATCTTCAGGTGCGGCTTCAACACGTGGTGGCGTGCGCGCGCCACTGCGGCCATCATGCGGTCCGAGCCGATGGCGATGATGCGGTCGGCATCTTCCAGGCAGAGCCCGATATTCCCAAGACGTCCGGATGCATACGCGTCCATTGCCTGAACGATGTTGCCGACAAAGGTCTTGTCCTGCGGCCGGGTCGGCGCGAAGCCGGGCTCCTCGTCGCAGCACCATACGATCACATCGGCTGCGCGCTCGATTTCTTCCACTTTGTAGCGGTCAATGGTCTTCTTGTAGCCGGCGAAGTACAGCACTTTGGAGCCGACGCCGCGAAACGCCTGGCCGATCGAAAACAGCACCGCGTTGCCGAGTCCGCCGCCCACCAGCGCCACGGTTTCGCCCGCGACGATATGGGTGGGCGCCCCGGTCGGCCCCATCAGGACCACCGGTTCGCCCGGCTTGAGCGTGGCGCAGAGGTCGGATGACCCGCCCATTTCCAGCACGATCGTCGATACCAGGCCGGCAGCGCGATCGACCCAGGCGCCGGTCAGCGCCAGGCCTTCCATCTGCAGACGGGTTCCCTGGGCAACTGGCGCCAAGGATTCGAAATTCTGCAGGCGGTAAAACTGGCCGGGTTCGAATTTGCGCGCGGCGGCCGGCGCCTTGAGGATGATCTCGATGATGGTGGGGGTGAGGCGGACAACCTCGTGTACCGTGGCGCGCCAATCGGTATTGAGGTGGTCCATCAGGTCCGCGCCGGTAATCGGCGTGGCGGGGCGCCGTGCCAGCACGCGCGAGACCACCGGATAACCCTGCTTGGCCGAGCCGAGCGCCTTGACCACGTTGCCGGCGTACGAGGGATGCACGTCACCGAAATACGAAACGAAACGGCCGTCCGCAGATTTCGACAGCAGCACCTCGGGCGAGCGCGGCTTTGAAATGGAACTCTCAGGCTTGACCGGATCGCCATTTTCATCGCAGGCGGCGAAATACTTGCCGTCGACCTTGAATTGCGCGCGCTCGGCGTCGCTGCCTTCGCGCGACAGCACCGTATTGGGCTGGGTGCCGGCGGCCACAAACACGGTATGGGCCGGCAGCCAGGTATCGCCGTCGGATTCGGATTTGCCTTCGGCGTTGATGCGGCTGCGCGCGAATGCCAGCCCCTTGACCGCGCCGTAGTTGTCGATGTCGGCCCGCTTGGGAGTCAGGCACTCGGCAAAGCGGATCCCTTCCTGCAAGGCAAGCTCGACCTCTTCGTGGTTCAAGGTATAGGACGGGCTGTCGATCAGACGGCGGCGGTAGGCAAGGGTCACGCCGCCCCAGCCGTCGAGCATCTCGATGATGCGCGGCGCGCGTCCCTGGCGCGCGGCTGTTTCGCGTTCGGCGCGGATCGCGCGGCCATGGGCGAGGAATTCTTCGGCCACCTCGCGCTCCTCGTCGCGCCAGGCGGCGCGCACCGCGCTGATGCCTGATTCCTTCACCAGAATTTCGTGGCGCGCGAGGAATTTTTCCACCTGCACCTGGTAATAGGCCATCGATTCGGTGGCCGTGTCGATGGCGGTCAAACCGCCGCCGATCACCACCACCGGCAGGCGCAATTGCATGTTGGCGATCGAATCGGCTTTGGCCGCGCC
>JAYVST010000150.1:0-4317 GCA_043775255.1 Burkholderiales bacterium | reverse complement strand
GCCTTGATCTCGATGGTGCCGAGCCCGGCGGCGTCGGCGATCGCGGTGCCGCTCATGCCGGCGAAAATCACCGAGCCGACCACGTTCACATGGCCCAGGCCGCCTTTGAGCCAGCCCACCAGGGCGAGCGCAAAATTGTAGATGCGGGTGGTGATGCCGGCGTTGTTCATCAGGTTGCCGGCGAGGATGAAGAACGGCACGGCGAGCAGCGGAAAGCTGTCGATGCCGCTAATCATGCGGTGAAACACCGCGAATGGCGGTGTGACGCCGGTGAACAAGATATACACCAGCGAGGCGCCCGCCATGGCGATGGCCACCGGGACCCCGCCGCTCATGAAAAAAAGAAAGATGATCTTCAGCATCGTGTGGGCTCGTTGTGATGGGGGCGGGTTCAGGACGCGACCGGATCGCGGTCTTCCATGGTCGATTCCGGGTGGGTCAGAACGGTGTAGCCGCGCTTGACATGAATGCGCATCACCATCACCGAGCGAAAGCACATTGCCGCGAAGCCGAGCGCGCAAATGCCGTAGACGATGTTCATCGGCAAGTCCACGATGGTCATCTTGAGACTGCCCATGCGTTCCATCATCAGTCCGGTGTAGACCACCGCCGCGCCGAAAAAGGCGATGCGGATGATGTCCACCAGCAAGGCCAGCGTGTGGCCGACCCTTTTGGGCATGAAGCGGAAGAAGAAGTCCACCTGGATGTGGTTGTTCTTGGACACGCCGATGGTAGCGCCGACGAACACGGTGGCGATCAGCAGGTAGCGCGCGATTTCCTCGGTCCAGGCGGCCGAGTCGTTCATCACGTAGCGGGTGAAAAACTGGTAGAAGACCGTGAGGCCCAGAAGCCAGAAAAAGCCCAATGCCACCCAGGCCTCGGCGATGGTGTGCGAGAGGTCCACCTCCTCGTCCTGCATGTGGAATTCGCCGTCGTCGCCGACGATTTTCTCGTTCACTTCTTGCGTGCTCATGTCGGTACCGCCGGGCGTGATCTGTGCGTCGATGTCAAAATCGGCACGGGCCGGCGTGGCCGGCCCGTGCCGCGGGGGCGCGTCTACTTGATGGCGACGATGCGGTCGTAGTCCTTCTTGTCGAAGCCCAGCGATTCCAGCGTTGTCGACTTCAACACCGCGTCGGCGAAGCTCTTGCGGTTGACTGTCACCACGTTCAGGCCCTTCTTCTTGAACTCCTCCGCCAGTTCGGCTTCGCGCTTCTTGATTTGGTCGGTGGCGCGGGCTGCGGCTTCGAGGGCGACATCGGTGAAGATTTTCTTCTCGGCGTCGGAGAGCTTGCTCCACACGTGCGGCGCCACCTGCGTGGTCAGCCCGTCGATGATGTGCCCGGTCAGCATGATCGCCTTTTGCACCTCGTAGAACTTCTTCGCTTCGATGGTGGTGAGCGGGTTTTCCTGCGCTTCCACGGTGCCGTTCTGCAGCGCCAGGTACACCTCGGCGAAGGCGATGGGCGTCGGATTGGCGCCGCAGGCCTTCGGCGTGGCCATGTAGACGGGCACGTCGGGCACGCGGATTTTCAGGCCCTTCATGCCGGCGCAGTCGGTGAACGGCTTGGTCGAGGTGGTGTGGCGTGCGCCGTAGTAGGTGTAGGCGAGAATCTGGATACCGGTCTTGGCGCGGTAGCCGTCGATCATCTCCTTGAACACCGTGCTCTTCGAGTAGCCGATCAGGTGGTCGGCGTCGCGGAAGATGAACGGGTAGTAGGCGATCCCCAGGCGCGGAAAGCCGCGCGCGGCGAACGCCGGCCCGCTGATGATCATGTCCACCGTGCCCAGGGTCATGCCCTGGTTGATGTCGGTTTCCTTGCCCAACGAAGAGGCCGGGTGCACCGTGATGTCGAATTTGCCGTTGGTGCGCTTCTTGATTTCCTCGGCGGCCCACACCGACTGCGTGTGATAGGGCTCGGAGGTTTCGTAGACGTGCGCCCACTTGAGTTTTTGCTGGGCGAATGCGGCGCCCGGAATCAGCGCGAGCGCGGCGGCGACGAGACCGAGTTTGTTGAGCAGTTTCATGATGAGTCTCCTTTGGGTGGTTGGAAAAGCCTGGGTGGGACGGTCAGGTGAGGTCGGGAATGCGTGCATCGTCCGGGTCGGCCCAGCTCGTGTTGGGCACCATCGGCGCCCAGCCTGGCCGGCCAGGGTCCATGTCGTAGGGGTAGCCGCCGAGGCGCTTGTAGAGCGCGGCGTAACGGGCCAGTTTGTCCTGGTCCAGCGTGACGCCTAAGCCCGGGCCGTCGGGCACGCGGATGGCGCCATTCTCGTAGCGCATCTTGCCGCCAATGATGATGTCGTCCACGAGGTGGTGATAGTGCGCGTCGGCGCTGTAGGTGAGGTTGGGCAACACCGCGCCTAAGTGCAGCATGGTGGCAAGCTGGATGCCCAGTTCGCCCGAAGAATGCACCGCGATGCCCAACTGCATGGTCTCGCACACCGCCGCGGCCTTGATGCAGTTGCGCATGCCGCCCCAGAAGGTGGTGTCGAGCAGGATCACGTCGATGGCGTGGTCGCGGATGTTGGCCGCGAGTTGCTCGAAGCCCACTACCAGGGTGTTGGTGGCGATGCGCAGCCCCGTGGCGGCGCGTACCTGGCGGTTGCCGTTCATGCCCCAGGTGGGGTCTTCGAAATAGTCGTTGTTGAGATCGGCGATCGCTTTTCCGAAGCGGATCGCGTCTTCCAGCGGCATGGCGCAATTGGGGTCGTAGCGCAGGCTGTCGCCGGGCAGCGCCGCAGCCAGTGCCCGATAGCATTCGAGCTCGTAGGCTGGCGGGAACACGCCGCTCTTCAACTTGTGGCTGGTGAAGCCGTGGGATTTCTTGAGCGCTAGAGCATTGGCGACCAGCTGCTCGACGGTGCGCACTTCGTGCCGAGCGTCGCTCGCCGGGTAGCGGTAGAACAGGTAGCTCGCGAACGGCACTGCATCGCGCAGCTTGCCGCCGAAGAGCTGGTAGGCCGGCACGCCCAAGGCTTTGCCCATGATGTCGATGCAGGCGAATTCGATCGCCGCCAGCATCTGGGTGCGATTGTTGTACAGGCAGGCTGTCGGGTTGGCGATCATGAAGCGCTGGCGTTCGAGATCGAACGGGCTGGTGCCGACCAGGTATTTTTCCAGCGCCTTGATCTGCGCCTCGGCCGATTCGCCGCCGCCGCCCATTTCGCCTAAGCCGGTGATGCCGGCATCGGTATCGACCTCGACGACGGTGCGCACGAAGCGGCCCCAGTGGCAGCCGTTGGCATGGCGCAAGGGCGCCTCAAGCGGCACCGTGATGGTGGTGGGCCGGATGGCGGTGATGCGGATCGGCTGCACGGGCGAACTCAGACTTCGACCGCAATCCCGGCGCCCATCACCTGCACCTTGGTAGCCTGGGTCTTGTCGGCCGCCAGCTTGAAGGCTTCGACGGCGCTACCGAGCGGAAACTGTTTGGTCAGGAGCGGCCGCACATCCACCTTGCGTTGCGCCAGATACGCCACCGCCCAATCGAATTCCATGCCCCAGCGGAACGCGCCGCGGTAGTCGATCTCGCGTTGCATGACGAGATTGGCCGGGAACTGCATGCCGTCATGCGGCAGGGTGCCCACCTGCACGATCACCCCGCCGCGCTTGACCGCATCCAAGCAGGAGAGCAGCGCGCGCGGGTGGCCGGCGGCTTCGAGTGCGACATCGAAGCGTCCGGCATGGTCCTTCATGTCGGCTTGGTCGGAGCGCAACGCATGGTCAGCCCCCACCTGCAGCGCCACCGAGAGCGGACGGTCGAGCACGTCGCACACCGTCACCTCGGCGGCGCCCGCCAACTTGGCTGCGGTCGCGCACAGGCTGCCGATGGTGCCGGCGCCGGTCACGAGCACCCGCTTGCCGGTGAGGTTGCCGCCGGCGCGCTGCACCGCATGCAAGCCCACCGCGAACGGCTCGGCGAAGGCCAGTTCACCCAGTGAGATGTCGGTATCGACCGGGATCACCTGGCGGTAGCCGAGGATGAACTGATCGGCGAACATCCCTTGGGCATGCGGAAACACGCTGGCGCTGCCGAGAAAGAACATGCGCTCGCACAGATTCTCGCGGCCGCAACGGCAGGCCGGGCAGCGTCCGCACGGGTGCGAAGGATTGATGGCGACCTTCATGCCGGCTTCAAGTCCGCGCACGTTGCTGCCAACCCGTTCGAGCACGCCTGAGGCTTCATGCCCGGGAGTGAGCGGCTCCTTGACCACGAAATTGCCGACCCGCCCTTCGAAGTAGTAGTGCAGGTCCGAGCCGCAGATGCCGCCGGCGCCCAGGCGGATCACGACTTCATCCGGTTTGGGTTCGAG
>JAYVST010000149.1:0-2604 GCA_043775255.1 Burkholderiales bacterium | reverse complement strand
GTCTCGATCACCGTGTCTTTCCCTCCGGGCGGCGACACCGACGCGCTGGCCCGTGTTTTTGCCGAGAAACTCGCGCAGCGTCTGGGCCAATCGGTGGTGGTGGAGAACCGCCCCGGCGCCAGTGGCACCATCGGCAACGCCTACGTCGCCAAGGCGACGCCGGACGGTTACAACCTGCTCTTCACCCCCAACACCATTTCGATCGCCACCCTGGTGCTCAAGACCGGCACCGGCGCCAGCTACGACGTGCTCGACGCCTTCACGCCGATCATTCTGGCCGGCACCCAGTCGCTGTTCGTGGTGGCCAACACCTCTGCCGGGGTGACCAACGTGAAGGAGTTGGTCGCTGCCGCCAAGAGCGGCCGGGTCGGCACCTATGCCAGCCCGGGCAGCGGCTCACCGATGCACATCCTGGGCGAATTGTTCAACAAGTCCGCCGATGTCAAGTTGCGCCAGATTCCCTATCGCGGCAGCGGCCCGGCGGTAGTCGACATGCTCGGCGGCCACGTGCCGATGATGTACACCACGTTGGGACCCGTGCTGCAACATGTCACCGCCGGCAAGATGGTAGTGCTGGCGGTCGCCGACCCGAAGCGCTCGCCGCTGCAGCCGAACGTGCCGACGCTGACCGAGGCCGGCTTCAAGGATGCCGACGTCGGCGCGTGGCAAGCCTTCATGGGCCCGAAGGGCATGCCGCCGGAGGTTGTGAAGACCCTCAACGGGCACTTGAACGATATCCTGAAAATGCCGGACGTCGCCGCGCGCATGAACACGCTGGCCCTGCTGCCGGCGGGCGGCGAACCGGCCGCTGCCGGCCGTGTCAATGCCGCCGACCATGCCCGCTATGCCAAAATCATCAAGGAATTCGGTATTCAGGCGGACTGACAACGCGCCATCAACGTAGTCCACGCCAGGAGGCGCCATGCAAGACGCCCTGCCTGACCGTGCCGCCTTCGACCCCGACGGGCAGCCGCCGATGCCGTTTCCGGCAGCCGACGACTACGCCCGCCGCGTCATGGGGTGGGCGCGAGAGCCACTGCCCGCCGGCGTGGTGGCAATGCGCGACATCGCCTACGGCGCGCATCGATTGCAGCGCTACAACGTGTTCGCGCCGGAAGGCGCGCGCGACGCACCGGTGCTGGTGTTCTGGCATGGTGGCGGCTGGACCAACGGCTACCGCGACTATGTGAGCTTCATGGCGCCGCACGTCGTGCGCCTGGGGTTGGTGCTGGTGGCGCCCTCTTACCGGCTGGTGGCCGACGCGCGGTTGCCGGCGGCGTTCGACGACTGCTGCGCGCTGTTGCGCCACTTCGCGTCCAACAATAGCGCGCACGGTGGCGCGGCCGACCGGCTCTACCTGGCAGGCCATTCGGCCGGTGGCCATCTGGCGGCCTTAACGACCCTGCGCTCAGCCGACGCCTTGGGGCCGGCGCTGCCCGCTGGCGCCGTACGCGCCTGCCTGCCGATCAGCGGCATCATGGACCTGCACCATCCGGCCCCTTCCCCTGGCAGCCTGGAAGAGCGTGTTTACACGGCAGTACTGCGAGATGCGGACGACGACGCGGCAATGAGCCCGATTTGCTGGACGGCAGGCAATACTGTGCCGTTCATGCTGCTGCATGGCGAGCATGACAGCCCGCGTGTAATGCGCTCGAACCGGCGCATGCTCGCACTGATGCGCCTGCAGAAGGCCCCGGCCGAACTGCGGGTGGAGGCAGGTGCCGACCATTTCACCACCCACACCATGTTGGCCGACGGCACGCATCCCTGGTACGCGCGTCTGGCGCAACTGGTCCGGGATGACTGACACGCCGCGTACGCTGGTCCGACGCGCATGATGTGCAAAATGCGCAAAATGCGCAAGATGCGCGCCATTTCTGCGCCAACGAGGCGGCCACCACGTGCCACCTACGCTCCGGCTTCGACCCGGATCAGCGCCAATGTCGAAAGATCGATGATGGCGCCGCAAACGGTAAGGTCGGGGTAGAGCGCGCTCACCAGTTGCATGTATTCGCGCACCTGGATTTGGTATGCACCGATGAATTCCGCCGTTGCATGGCGCTTGTAGTCAAGTACCCAAACCTCGCCCTCAAAACGGACCATGCGATCGATGCGGCGCGTACCCGCGGCACTGACCAGTTCAAGTTCGTTGCGCGCCTCGACAAAGCACGCGGGGTCGAAGAAGCGTTGCAATGCCGGTGCTGCGAATGCCGCCGCCACCACCAGGCGCAGGCGGGTCAGGTCCGCGCCGGCAATGGCTATCCGTCTGGCAAGGGTGATGTCGTCAGGCGGCGCCATGCCTTCATCGCGGGCCTGTGCCAGCCATTGCAAGGCCGCGTGCAAAGCAACACCGTCGAGTTGCTCCGGCGTGACAGCGGCACGCCGCGTGCCGATCGCGACAGGCGGCGCTTCCGCGGAATGCGGCGGCGCATCCGCATGGGGCTGATCCAGCGGCCCCGTGGTCTTCTGCACGATCAGGTCGATCGCACCCCAGGACAGCGTTGCCGATTCGTCCCGTGTCATCTCGATGCCGTTGGCCTCGCACTCCCCGCCCACCGCTGCACGGATCAGGGCATGGGCGCTGTCGGCAACCGGATGCCGCCG
>JAYVST010000148.1:0-1949 GCA_043775255.1 Burkholderiales bacterium | reverse complement strand
GCACACGGTCGCCCGCCATGCCGCAGAAGCGCACCATCTCGGCCACCCGGCCCTGGGTAGGAGCTACGATGGGCAATCCGTCGGTCCAGCCGCGCTGGTGAAACAGCTTGCCGACCTCGCTCTCGGCGTCGTCGCCGCGGACGACTTCGATACGCTGGCGCGGCGGCGGCTGGGGCGGCAGGTGCATGCCGACTAACGGCGTCTCCGCCAGACGCTGGCGCCAGACCTCGTCGATCCACATGCCGCCGGCCTGTTGCGCGACCGGTGCATGGACCCAGGCAGCCGCGTGGCC
Organism: Burkholderiales bacterium; assembly: GCA_043775255.1. Taxonomy (GTDB): domain Bacteria; phylum Pseudomonadota; class Gammaproteobacteria; order Burkholderiales; family JAEUOS01; genus JAEUOS01. The sequence goes on along the minus strand of JAYVST010000148.1, from coordinate 1,657 downwards.
GCTCATGCACGCGTCGCGCGAACGAGTAGCCGCCGCAGCGGCACCCGGCTGAACCGCCGCAGCGTCACCCGGCTCACCTTTGCGCGCGCCGCAGTTGCGCCGACCAGTCCGCCGGCAACGCCACTTGCCTGAACGTCGGAAACCCCAGCATGCCGTTCGATGCCAGGAAATAGCAATTGGTGCGCCCCGGATCGCCGCTGACGGCGATCATCAGGTCGGAAGGCTTGAAGACGACCGGCACCAGGCGGTTCGGGTCGCGCGAAGCGCCGAACATCTTGGGCGCCTTGCCCAGCGCCACCAGGTCGAACAGGGAGCGCTTGCCGGGGCTCAGGTTGGTCCAGCCACTGACGTATTTCTCGAACAGCTGGGCCGGCATGCGCGCATGCTCGAACAGATACTTCTGCACGTCCGGTTTGCTCAAGCCTGATTTCGCCAGCACGCGGGCGATGATGGGCGAGAGCACCAGCAGCGGACGGTAGGTGCCATTGGCCAGGCCAACGGTGAAGATCAGTTCCCAGCCGGTGTAGTTGGTGATGGAGTGGGCCAGGTAAGGCAATACCTCATCGGCCGTATTGCCGAACACAGAGACGATCACATGGCCGCCGGTATAGCGGGCGACGCACACGCCGCTCTCGCCCGCCGCCAAGCCCATCTCGGTACAGACACTCGGCCAGCCCATTTCCGCCAGCGCATCCTCGTTCTCGGCCAACACCACGCGCCAGGTGTTGCCGAAGGTGCCCTTGTCGTTCTGGTGCAGCAGGAAGCCGGCGACATTGCGCAGGTACAGGCGCCAGAAACGGCCGATGCTGGTATTGGCCTGGAAGCCGTCACGCAAGGCGCCCTGCTCGTAGTTGAAGCCGAGCGCCTTGATCAGCGGCCCGTCGAGAATGATCTGGGTCTCGGCGCCCGGCGTATTGCCGCTGTGCTCGACGCCATAGGCAGGGTCGGCCATGGCCTCGGCTAACGCCACCAGAATCGGCATGTACTCCGGTCGGCAGCCGGCCATCACGCCGTTGATGGCGACGTTGCGGATGGTGGCCTTGCGGCTGTCCGGCAGAAGCGTGCCGATCACCGCGTCGGCGCCGCGCGTGGTGAACGCGAGAAACGCGGCAATGCGCTCCTGTGTGGGTGGCACGATCGGCAGGCCGTCAGACCACAGGTTTTCGTAGAAGTAACGGTTGACTTCGTCGTAGCTGCCCTCGAACACCACGGCATCGGGCGCCGGTTCGGTGCTGGTCTTCTGCGCGACGGCGGCGCCGGTCAGCGCCTCGATCACTGCGGCCACCGTGACCGACACGATGTTGCGCTCGAGCTCCTCCGCGTTCTGCACGTCGGGGTGGCCCGGCACGGTCGCCAGGCGCAGGTCGGGAAAGCCCAACCCCCAGGAGGTGCTGCGCGCCTGGCCGAGAAATCCGTCACACACCAGCGAAACGCTCGGCACACCGGCCTTTTCGGCCACCGCACTCACCCGCAACACGGCGGGTGTGCAGCTCCCTCAGCAACCCATCCCTGAGATGACGGCGTGAACATCGAGGTCGCGCAGCTTCTGCGGCAGGTCGACCAGAATCCGATGCTCATCCTCGCCGTGGGTGGAACCGAACACGTCGTAGTTGACAAAGCGCATGGCCGGATAACGGGCCGAGAGCTCGCGCTCGAG
>JAYVST010000147.1:0-6500 GCA_043775255.1 Burkholderiales bacterium | reverse complement strand
AAGCGGTAGGTGACGATGTCCAGAAACGGCAGCGCAGGCAAGGGCACGCCTGCGGCGCGGTAGTAGTCCGCGACATGAAACACCGCTTCATAGGCGCCCGGCTGCATCGCCTCGCTCATCAGCACGGGGTCATCGAAGAGGCCCTTGGGGTTGACCCTGCCGGAGCAAAGCGGCCGGCGGTCGGCGCCGGCCGCGAACACGTCGATTCGCATGCCGGCAGCGAACACGTCGATTCGCATGCCGGCAGCGACCACGCCGCGCGAGACGTCCACGACATGGATCGAGATGCCGCCAACGGTTCCGGTCATTGCAGTGCCTCCGTCTTGCGCGGTCAGACGACCGGCTGAAAGTGTTCAAAAAAATACAGCAACGCGGCGGTCGCCAACTCGGCGTCTTGCGCGCTCATGGTCTCGTCCGGATGATGGCTGATGCCGTTGTTGCCGCATCGCACGAACAGCATGGCTGTCGGACAGACTGCGGGAAATACCATCGCATCGTGGCCGGCGCCGGAGGGCAGATGGCGCACGGGGACGCCTTGCGACGCGATGGCGGCTGCCAGTTGGGCCTGCAGGGCGGGGTGGCAAGGTGCGGCATTGGCCTGATAGAAGGGTGCGGCGGTGACACCCACCTTGCGGCGCTCGGCAATCTTCGCGAACTGCTCCTGCATTGCGGCCACTGCCGCGCGCCGCGCATCGTCGTTGCCGGAACGCACATCGACGGTGAAACTCACGTCCTGCGGGATCACATTCGCAGCGCCGGGTTTCACACAGAGCATGCCGACGGTTCCAACCAGCCCGCCTTCGTTACGATGAGTCTCGCAGTAGCGCTCGACCGCCAGCACCATTTCGCTTGCTGCGGCCAGGGCGTCGCTGCGCTGTCCCATCGGCACCGTGCCTGCGTGCCCTGCCAATCCCGTCACAGCGACGCGCAGTCTTGTGGCGCCGGCAATCGCCGTCACCACACCCAGCGCCAGACCCTGGTTGAGCAACACGGGCCCTTGCTCGATGTGGGATTCGACGAAGGCTGCGACCCTGGACTGGCGGCGATCGATCGAAGCTGCAGCATCCGGGTCGCCGCCGAATTCGATCAGCGCGTTGCGCATGCTGATGCCGTCGGCGTCGGTGCGGTCGAGCCAGGCCGGGTCGAACGCGCCGCACATTGCCTTGCTGCCGATCAGGGTTGCCGGAAAGCGCACGCCTTCCTCATCGCCGAAACCGACGATCTCTATCGCATGGGACAGCCTCTTGCCGCGCGCGTGCAAGTCGCCTACGCAGGCGATGGCGGTCAGGATGCCGAACAGGCCGTCATACTTGCCCGCGTTCTTCACACTGTCCTGGTGCGACCCGGTCATCAGCACCGGCGCATGCGCCTGGAGCCCGGCGTAGCGACCGACGATGTTGCCGAGCGCGTCGAAGCCGGCGTCCATGCCTGCGGCCCGCATCAGACCGATCAGGTATTCGCCGGCGGCCTTGTGCTGCGGGGAAAGGTAGGTCCGCGTGATGCGCGGCAGGTCGGACGAATATCCGGCCAGCACGTCTGCCTGCGCCATCAGCGTCGCACCGAACCTCATGTCGCCGCGATCAGGTCGTCAAGGCGCCAGCGGGTGATCTGTCCGATGTTGGCCAGACAGGCTTCGAACTCGTCGGCGGCGCTCGCCTGCAAACGCGTTGCGAACGTCTTGATGATGGTCGCTCGATCGAGGTTCTTGACAGCGAGGATGAAGGGCCAGCCGAACCGCGCCCCATAGGCGGCATTGAGCTCCTGCAGGCGGGCGAATTCTTCCGGCGAACATTGCGTCAGCCCCGAGCGGCTCTGCTCATTGGCGGAGTCGGCTGTCAGGGATTGGGCCACCATCGCCTTGCCTGCGAGCTCCGGATGGGCGCGCAGAAACGCGAGTTGGTGCGCGAACGCGGCCGCCTGAACGGCTTCGAACATGGCGGCGTGCAGGCCTCCGATGTCAGCGAACGGACGTTTGTCGAACGCGCACTCGGCCACCCAGGGCGAATGTTCGAACACGCCTCCCAGGCAGCGCACGAATTCGTCGCGCGGCATCGCGTTGATGGCGGCAAGGTTGCACGGCACGGATTCAGGCCAGGGCGGCGCGCAAGTCGGCGCCTGCGGGAATTTCATCGCGCAGCACCAGTCCGCGCTCGACGTTGGTCAGATGCTGGTGCATCAGCGCGACCGCGGCGGCGCTGTCGCGCTTGCGGATCGCCTTGAGCAACAGGCGGTGTTCTTCCAGTGATTCGGCCGCGCCGCGGGTGTTTTGGTAGAACAGTGTGATGAGCGAGGTACGCGCCACCAGCTCGGACAGGATTTCGGCAAGCACGGCGTTGCCTGCGGCGCGCGCGATCACCTCATGGAAATCCCCCAGCAAGCGGTTGCGCGACTGCACGCTGCCGGCGGCGATGGCGTCGTTCTCCAGGACGATATGGTCGTTGAGCGCGTCGATGTCCTTCGTGACTGCGACCTCGACAAAGCGCGCGACGACGGCCGCCTCGATCACGCGCCGCGCTTCGAAAACTTCATGTGCTTCGCGTACCGAAGGCTGCGCGACAAACGCACCGCGGCCCGGAATCAGGGTCACCAGCTTGTTGCCGGCGAGCTGGAAAAGCGCTTGGCGGACCTTGGTGCGCGAAACGCCGAAAATCTCGCCCAAAGCTTCCTCGCCCAGCTTGGTGCCGGGCGGCAGGCGGTGCGCCGCGATCGCGTTGGCGATGCGGTCGTGGATCGCATCGGTATCGACCGCGCCGACGACGCCATGACTTAGTAGGCTGTTGACCGCGCTCATGGGTCAGGCTTGCGCGATCACCGGGTGTTGCGCAATCCAGTGGTTGGCAATGTCGATGCGTCGGCAGATCCAAACCTTGTCATGGCCCTGAACGTAGTCGAGGAAGCGTTGCAGCGCCTTCAACCGGGCCGGCTTGCCGAGGATGCGGCAATGCATGCCGACCGACATCATCTGCGGGCGGTTGTCGCCGGCAGGATCGCCTTCGCGATAGAGCACATCGAAGGCGTCGCGCAGGTAGGTGAAGAAATGATCGCCGGTATTGAAACCCTGCGTGGCCACGAAGCGCATGTCATTGGTGTCCAAGGTGTAGGGCACGATCAGGCGGTCCATCGTGGCGCCCTCGGACTTCTCGACCTTGGTCCAGAACGGCAGGTCGTCGCCGTAGTAGTCGCTGTCGTAGACGTAACCTCCCTGGTCGGCAACCAGTCGCTTGGTGTTGGGTGAATCGCGGCCGGTATACCACCCGAGTGGCCATTGGCCGTCCGTCATGTCGCGGATAATCTCGGTGCCCAGCTTGATATGCTGACGTTCGCGCGCTTCGCTCATGAACTGATGATGGATCCAGCGCCAGCCGTGACAGGCGATCTCATGACCCTGCTCGAGAAACGCGGCGACCAGATCGGGATTGCGGTGCAGCGCCATCGAAACACCGAACACCGTCAGGGGCAGCTTGCGCCGCTCGAATTCGCGCAGGATGCGCCATACGCCAACGCGCGAGCCATATTCGTAGAGCGACTCCATCGACAGATGGCGCGCCTCGAATGCCTGGGCGACGATCATTTCGGACAGGAAGGTTTCGGACGCGGCGTCGCCATGCAAAACGCAGTTTTCCGAGCCTTCCTCATAATTGAGGACGAATTGCAGGGCGATGCGCGCACCGTCGGGCCAAGCGGCGTGCGGCGGATTGCGGCCATAGCCGATAAGGTCGCGTGGATAGTCGCGCACGCTCGCCTCGGATTCTGATGCAGCAGGTGTTTGCGCAGATGGCATGGACTTTTCGGAAAAGACAAGTGAAGAGCAGTCGTGGCGGCGACTGAAGTGACGTTTGATTTTAAAAAATGTATACAATATAATTGAAATTGTACACAAATTGGCGACTTTGTGAGTACGAAAACTGAGGAACATAGTGTAGCGCAGGCCGCCATCGCGACGACGCTGGCAGGGTGGCGAATCGAGCAAACCGGCTTTCTTTCCGAACTCGTCAAGGCGCCATCGGACAACCCGCCAGGGGATTGCGCGCCGCATGCGCAGTGCGCAGCCCAACTGCTCGAGGGACTCGGTTTTGCGGTGGAGAGGCATCTTGTACCGGATGATGTAGTAGCGGCGTGTGGTATGAAAAGCGCCATCAATCTGGTGGTGCGCGAACGATTTGGGTCCGGTGTGGGGCCGGTCATTGCGCTCAACGCGCATGGCGACGTCGTACCTCCGGGTTTGGGCTGGAGCACCGACCCCTATGGCGCCGAAATTCGTGACGGCTGGATGTATGGGCGCGGCGCGGCAGTCTCAAAGTCGGACTTCGCTACGTATGCATTCGCATTGCGGGCCCTGAAACGGCATGCCGAAGGGCTTGACGGCAGTGTCGAACTGCATTTCACTTACGATGAGGAAACCGGCGGCGCGATCGGCCCCGAATGGCTGCTGGCGCAAGGAGTCTCGCGGCCTGACTACGCGATTTCGGCCGGTTTTTCGTATGCCGTCACCACTGCCCATAATGGCTGCCTGCACCTGGAAGTCGAGTGCGTCGGCAAGTCGGCCCATGCGGCGCGTCCGGAGACTGGATATGACGCTCTGCATGCCGCTGCCGACGTCATGTCCGCCCTGTATGGATTGCGCAAAGGCTACGCCCAAGTGCGCTCGACCATCGCCGGCATCGATCATCCGACCCTGGTGATCGGGCTCATCGAAGGCGGAATCAACACCAATGTGGTGCCCGACAACGTCAAGTTCCGCATCGACCGCCGCATCATTCCGGACGAAAATCCCGAGCAGGTGGAACACGATCTGGTGGAGTTCATCCGTCACGCGGCAGAAGCCCATCCGACCATTCGCGTGCGCACACGCCGCATCATCCTCGCGCGACCTTTCGTTCCGCTTCCCGGTCAGGAGAGGCTGGTGGCGGCAATCCAGGCGCATGCCGCGCGCGTGCTGGGCGAATCCATCGCGCCCATGGGCTCGCCGCTCTATACGGACGCGCGCCACTACAGCGCCGCCGGCATTCCCACCGTGCTCTACGGCGCCGGCCCGCGCTCGATGCTCGAAGCCAACGCGCACCGGGCGGACGAACGGATCCTGCTGGAAGATGTTTTCAAGGCGACCGAAGTCGTGGCCGGCGCCTTGCGGGAGTTGCTGTCGCCACGATAGCGCGTTCGAATCGATGCGCCGGCAAAAGGCGCGCTCATCACCATGAAAGGGAGACGACATGACATCTTCAACAGGTCATCCGGTTGACGAGGTATTGCCGTTCGGGAAACTGACGGCGCTGGGCATGCAACATGTGCTGGTGATGTACGCAGGGGCGGTGGCAGTTCCGCTAATCGTCGGACGCGCTCTCAAACTCTCGCCCGACCAGGTGGCCATGCTGATCAGCGCCGACTTGTTTTGCTGCGGCATCGTGACCCTGATCCAGTCGCTCGGCATGACCCAATGGTTCGGCGTTCGCCTGCCGGTCATGATGGGCGTGACCTTCGCATCGGTCGGCCCGATGATCGCGATGGCCAACGCCAAGGGCGGCGCCGCCGGCGCGCAGGCGATATTCGGCGCGATTATCGGCGCCGGCATCATCTCGATCCTGATTGCGCCGGTGGTCAGCCGCATGTTGCGCTTTTTCCCACCGGTCGTCACCGGGACCATCATCGCCGTGATCGGCATCAGCCTGATGCGGGTCGGCATCGGCTGGGCGATGGGCGGCCCGCCTACCATCGCGCAAATTGCCGATCCTTCATTTGCCAAGACGGTCGAGACGGCCAAAGCCGCAGGGCAGCTGCTGCCACTCGGGCCACCGCCATTGATCAACAACCCGAGCTACGCGAATCTCGAGAATCTCGGCATTGCGATGTTCGTTCTTGTGTGCATTCTGGCGATCACCAAGTATGCGAAGGGTTTCGTGCCCAACATTTCGGTATTGCTCGGCATTGTGATCGGCGCGATCGTCGCCGTGCTCGCCGGCAAGATGCACTTCGATAAGGTGGCCAAGGCCTCCTGGTTTGATGTGGTCATGCCGTTCCAGTTTGGCCCGCCCGTATTCGAGCCGGTCCTGATCCTCACCATGACGCTGGTGATGATCGTGGTGATGATCGAATCGACCGGCATGTTTCTGGCGCTCTCCGATCTGACGGACAAAAGGATCGGGCAAGGGGAGTTGTCCGCCGGCTTGCGCACCGATGGCCTTGGAACGCTCATTGGCGGCGTTTTCAACACCTTTCCCTATACGTCTTTTTCCCAAAACGTCGGACTGGTTGGTGTCACAGGGGTCAAGAGCCGTTTCGTCTGTGTTGCCGGTGGCGTCATCATGATTGTTCTTGGGCTGATTCCCAAGATGGCGGCACTGGTGGAATCCTTGCCTCAGTTCGTCCTGGGCGGCGCCGGACTAGTAGTAGGTTCCATCAATAACGTTACTAATTAGTTTATACTTGCCATGGTTCTTTTGCAACTCCTCATGGAGGTGATCATGGCAAGAAAGTCTGGCCGGGCTGCGTTGGTTTTATCGCCA
>JAYVST010000146.1:0-3723 GCA_043775255.1 Burkholderiales bacterium | reverse complement strand
CGCAGTCCCATAGCCCGGCTATGGGACAAGAAGGCGGTGAAAAATGGACCGCTGCGGCCGATTTGCAGCCGACGCTCCCCAAGTCCGACAGGCTGCTAGCGCTTCAAGTCGCGTTGCGGCAGCCCCGGCCCGGCCTTGAGCGTAGCCGGCGGCGGCGGCGCGCCGGCCCTGGCGGGCGCCAGGTCGTGCGCGGCCACGTCGGGAAAGCGCGCCTTGCAGCGCATCCCGCCGGGCAGGCGCCGGTTCTGGTTGGGCAACTCCAGGCGCACGCCGAAGGTCTCGCTGGCCGAATCGAGCATCCGGTCGACCACCGTGACAGCGGCCTTGTGGACCCCGCCCACCGGCTGATTGGGCAGGATATCGACCTGCATCCCCAGCTTGACGGACCCGTATGCGATCGCCGGCAGCAGCACCTCGACGTACAGCACGTCGAGCTCGGCCAGCTTCAATACGGGCTTGCGGCCCACGCCGGCTTCGGCGACTTCGCCCGGATGCATCAGCCGGTCGACCACCACACCGTTGAACGGGCTCCTGATGATCTTCAGGCGCAAGATTTCGTTTTGCCGCAGCAGTTCCAGCTCGTTCAAGCGACGGTTGTCGCGTGCGTCCTTGACCTCGGCTTCGGCCAGGCGCTTCTCGGTGACGGCCTGGTCGCGCGCGTCGGCCGACACGAACTTCTGCTTGTACAGCTCATCCTGGCGGCCCGACTTGGCCGACGAATACTCGACTCGGCTCTCGCCGGAGCGAATGGCCCCGTCCATGGTGGCGCGCTGCTGCGCCACCGCAGCGGCCGCGCGTTCGATGCCGGTGTCGAGCAGCACCAGCACCTGCCCTTTGGAGACGCTGTCGCCGCGATTGACGTTGATGCGTTCGATCAGCCCTTCGACCGGGCTGCGCAGTTCGATCACCTGGCGCGGTTCCATCACGCAATCGAAATCCGCGCCCAGCGCGCCTGCGCACGCCATGCCGGCGGCGCAGATCATGCCCTTCCACAGCACTCCCGGAATGCCGGGTGATGCGCTGTGCGTCATGGTGCGGTATCTCATCTCGCCCTATTTTATCGCGCCGGCGAAACCGAGCATCTGGTCCAACTGCCGGTCGGCATCGAAGGTCTGGCGCCGCACGCGCACGCCGGCACGCTCGGCGGCCGCCTGCGCCAACCGGCGCAGCCACGCGGCGCGCCGCGGCGCGATGTCGGCACCGTCCGCCGTGTGGCGCAACAGGGCGCCAGCGCGCGCCGCGTGCAGGGCGACAAGTTCGTCTTCCAGCGAGACGATGGCTTCGAACGTGCCATGGTCGCCCTGACGGCCGCAGCGGCCGAACAACTGCCGGTCGATGCGCGCCGATTCATGGTACTCGGTGAGGATCACGTGCAAGCCCCCGGCCTCGGCCACGCCGGGGCCGAGCAGGATGTCGGTGCCGCGCCCGGCCATGTTGGTCGCCACCGTCACCGCGCCGCGCAGGCCCGCCAGCGCCACGATGTCGGCCTCTTCCTGGTCGAAGCGCGCATTGAGTACGCGATGGGCGATGCCGGCGCCGTCGAGCATGCCGCTCAGGCGCTCGGAAGCCGCAACCGAGCGCGTGCCGATCAGCACCGGCCGCCCTGCCGCATGCTCGCGCGCGACGGCCGCCACCACCGCGCGCCAGCGCGCATCGGCGTCGCGCAGCATGCGCAGGCCGCGGTCGATGCGCAAGAGCGGCCGGTTGGTAGCGATGCGCCTGACGCGCAGCCGGTAGACCGACCACAGTTCGGGCGCCACCTCGACGGCCGTGCCCGACATGCCGCCCAAGAGCAGGTAGCGGCGGAAAAAGCGCTGGTAAGTCACCCGCGCCTGGGTCACGCGGCGACCCGTCGGCGCGCAGCCCTCCTTGATTTCGATCAGTTGATGCAAGCCCAGCTCCCAGCTGCGGTCGGCCATCACGCGGCCGGTGAACTCATCGACGATCTGCACCTTGCCCGCAGCCACGATGTAATGACGGTCGCGCTCGAACAGATGCAGCGCGGCGAGCGCCTGTACCGCCAGCTCCTCGCGCCCGCGCGCGCTGCGCCAGGCGCCCGGCAGGCCGCCCGCCAGTTGTTCCAGGTGCGCGCGCCCGGCTTCGGTCAGGCGCGCCCGGCGCGCCTGCGGGTCGATCGAATAGTCGATCGCACTTTCGAGTTCGGTCACGATCGACAGCGCGGCGCCATAGGGACCTGCTTCGCCCGCGCCTTCCTCGCCCGTCGCTATGATCAATGGTGTACGCGCCTCGTCGATCAGCACGCTGTCGACCTCGTCGACAATAGCGAAACAGAGTCCGCGCAGCAGCAGGCGCTCGAGCCGTGTGCCGCTGCCGACGAGCCGCTCCAGGCGCAGGCGAGCGCGCCCGGGCTGGCCCGCCAGCACGATGCGGTCGCGCAGGTAGTCGAACGCCAGTTCCTTGTTGGTGCAGTAGGTGATGTCGGCCCGATAGGCGGCGCGGCGCTCCTCCGGGGTCTGGCCGTGCTGCACCACCCCGACCGTCAACCCGAGCGCGGCGTACACCGGGCCCATCGCTTCGGCGTCGCGTCGGGCCAGGTAGTCGTTGACCGTGACCACGTGCACCGGCAGGCCGGACAAGGCAGCGGCTGCGGCCGGCAAGGTCGCCGTGAGCGTCTTGCCTTCGCCGGTGTTCATCTCGGCGACCTGCCCCCGCAGGATGGTGAAACCGCCGATCAGCTGCACCGCGAAATGGCGCATGCCGAGGGTGCGTGTGGCCGTCTCGCGCACCAGCGCGAACACTTCGGCAATGTCGTCGAATCGCACCGTGCCGCGCGCCAGGCGCAGGCGCAGCGCGTCGGCGCGCGCGCGCAGGCCGGCGTCGTCGGCCGCCGCCAATCCACTCGCGCAGGCTTCGACCGCAGCGACGATCCGATGCCTGCCGGCCGGTGCACGGGGCAGGCCGGCGCCGAGCGCGATCGCGCGCTCCAGCAGGAAGCGATCGACGCGGCTCTCGTCCTCGTCGGCACGCTCCGCGTAGGGGCCGGCGGCGCGCCTGACGGCGCGCCAGTCGAGCAGCGCCTCAGACATTGAAGCGCGCCAGGAACAACTGACGCAGGCGCCGGGTCCACTGCGCCGCCAGCGGTTCGGGCGTGTGGTCGAAGCGCACGTAGACGCGCGTGCCGAAGTGGAATTGCTGCGCGTAAGCGGGCAATTCGAGATCGAACTGGAACACGCTCGCCAGCGACTTGCCGCCCTTCTGGTCGCGCGGGTCCGAGGCGAGGTTGCCGCCACCTTCGGTGCCCAGCGCCGCGCTCGGCAGTTGGTCCTTCGCGGCCGGCACCTCGCGCAGCACCTTGACCCGCACCACTTCGTCGGGCCGGTGCGACATGCGCACGTCGACATGCAGGAGGCGCTCGCGCACCAGTTCGATCTCGTCCTGCCCCACCACCGCGCGCACCAGTGTGGCCGACGGCTGCACCACATAGCCCAGCAGTTGCCCCTTGCGCGCAAAGCGCCCAGGCTGGTCCTCGGCTTGCGGCAGAACGAAGATGCCGTCGCGGTCGGCATGAGCGGTCAGGCGCTCGCGCCGCTCGGCCTCACGCGCCAGGGCTGCGCGGGCGCTGCCCAGTTCCGCGCGCGTCGCCTGCGCCAGGACGCGGTCGGAGAACATCTCGGACACCAGCTTGGCCTCCAGTTCGCCCACCTTCCCGCCCAGCACCGCGATGCGCGCCGTCAGCGCCGGGTCCTCGCTTTCGATCAGCGC
>JAYVST010000145.1:0-5717 GCA_043775255.1 Burkholderiales bacterium | reverse complement strand
CATGAGCGAACGCAACGAGACACTCGACATCGGCTTCATCGGCCTGGGCATCATGGGCAACAGCATGGCCGGCCACCTGCTGTCAGCCGGCCACCGCCTGCAGGTGTACAACCGCACGCGTGCCAAGGCCGACGCGTTGCTGGCCGGTGGCGCGGTCTGGCGCGACTCGCCCGGCGAAGTCGCCGCGCACTCGGACATGGTGATCACCATGGTGGGCTACCCACAGGACGTGGAAGACGTTTACCTCGGCGGCGGCGGCATTGTCGAGCGTGCTCGCCCCGGTTCCACCCTGATCGACATGACCACTTCCAGCCCCGCACTGGCGGTGCGTGTCGCGGCTGCGGCTGCCGCACGCGGTCTGAAATCGCTCGACGCGCCGGTCTCCGGCGGTGATGTCGGCGCGCGCGATGCCAAGTTGGCCATCATGGCCGGCGGCGATACCGTGGCCTTCGAGACAGCCCTCCCGATTCTGCAACGCATGGGCGCCAACATCGTGCTCCAGGGCGGGCCTGGCGCCGGCCAGCACACCAAGATGTGCAACCAGATCGTGATCGCCTCGACCATCATGGGGGTTTGCGAAGGCCTGGCCTACGCGCGCGATGCCGGTCTCGACCCGGACACCGTGCTCAAGTCCATCGGCGGCGGCGCGGCTTCCGGGTTTCAGTTGAACATGCTGGGCGCGCGCATCATCAAAGGCGACTTCGCGCCCGGTTTCTTCATGGAGCACTTCATCAAGGACATGGGCATCGCCCTGGCCGAAGCGGCGCGCATGAAGCTGGACCTGCCTGGCCTGGCGCAGGCGAAAAAGCTGTTTGACCTGCTGATGGCGCGGGGGCTCGGCCGTAGTGGAACGCAGGCGCTGTACAAGTACTACGACAGGCAGGCGTAGGCGCCGGCCTGCACGCGTCAGGATTCGATCGGACGCTCCCACTCGGCGGGGTTGGCGCGCTTGAGCATGCCGAGTTCGTGCCGCAGACGTTTCAGGCGAATGCCTTTGTGCCCAGCCTTGATCTTTGCCACTTCGGCTGCGAGTTCGCCGAAGTCACGCACGGCCGGCTTTTTCCGAACCGCCGCCGGCTGGCTTGCGATCAGTGCTTCGACCGCGTCGACGAGGCGGCCAATCTGCTTGCCATAGCTGAGCCGGCTCACCACAGCGTCTTCGACATCGGGCGCCGACGAATTGTTATTGCTGACGATCAGGTTGCCGAATGACCAGCCTGGATCGATCGGCTGCCACAGGCGCTCGGGCGTGAACTCGATGGAGGGAAGTGCGGTTCCGGAACCGGTCCAGCGAAAGGTCAAGGGCCAGAAAAATTCGCCCTTGGGCGACGCGGGAGCACTCAAGGATTGACTCCAAAAGGTGGATGGTCGAATTCCGCAACAAGCAAGATGCGTGCATAGGTACCTGCAAAAAAATCGGCCCGCACCCGAGCCGCGCACGGAGTGAAGGTTATTGCCCTTTTTCAGGTTGTCACCGGGTTGCGCAGCGGCGCGACCGGCAGATGCACGGTGCGCGTGAGGAACGCGGACTCCGGCTCACCCGCGCGCAGGCGCGCCACCAGATCGTCGGGATCGAACTCGACGCCGATCGGGTTCTGGGCGAAGCCCGGACCTGTCATGAAAGCGTTGGCTTCCTCATTGGTCTTGCAGGCATCGACCTGGAATTCCATGCGGTTGCCGTCAGGGTCGCCGTAGTACATCGAGATGGTGATGCCATGGTGCAGGCACCAGTAGGGCAGGATGCCCAAGTCCTTAAGTTGAGCGTAGTTCTCGCCCAGATCGCGTAGCGAAGCATAGGTGTAGGCCACGTGGTCGACCCCGACCCGGTCGTTGCGGGTTTTTGGGCCATCGGGCTCGAAGACGGAAAGATTGAGAAACGCAACGCGATGGTGCTCGTCGTCATAAGTCACGAAGGCGATGGCCGGGTCGTAGTGCTGGATCTCCGCGCCCAGCACTTTCTTGTACCAGGCGACCATTTCCTCGAAGCGGTGGGTGCGGTAGACGACATGGACGAACTTTTGCGGGCGAATGCGGGGCATTGCATTCTCCTTTGGGGCCAAATACCCGATTGTCGCAAGAAAAAATCAAGTGCAGCCTCGTACATCCTCCGTCGTCAAAAAAGAAAAAGTGCCCCGAAAGGCGCCTAATTGAATTGGGAAGAGCAGGATCGAACGTCGTCCCAAAGCCGTCGGTTGGAGACGATCGGACTCTTTAGGCACCATGAAGTTACCATCAAAGTTAACCTGGTGCGCGTTCGCGGAGCTCCCGACCGTATCGCGAGGATAGAGTTGCTAATTTGGTACCAGAAGTGCTTTTCCGTCACGATCGACAACCGGTCGGTCGCAAGCAGTCGACGTCCGGGCACGTTTAGGTTCGTCCGAATCGCATTTCGTTGCTGCTTGGATGTAATACTGTTGGACTGAACAGTTACTATTATTACGGAATAACATTTTCTTTTGGTATCCAAGTCACCATGGGGATTATTGGCTGAACCTGTGACCGATGGGCGCTATCGAATCAGATCACGAAGTTACAAGTAGTTGTATAATTGTTTTCGATGATCAAACCCGTGAAATTTCGTGGTGATGCCTTGGACTCCCTGCGCGGATTTCCGGACGATGCTCGCCAAGACGCCGGTTTTCAACTCGACAAGGTTCAGCGCGGCCGCGATCCGGACGATTGGAAACCAATGGCGTCAGTTGGTAAGGGCGCTAAGGAGATTCGCATTCGAGATCTTGCGGGCACCTTCCGCGTGGTTTATCTGGCCACGTTTGCAGACGCCGTCCATGTGTTGCATTGCTTCCAGAAGAAGTCGGAGCAAACCAGTGGCAAAGACATTGACCTCGCGCGAAAGCGCTTCAAGGACCTGATGGGAGAACGGAAATGAGCAATGACCAGAAGTTCGGCAGCGTCTGGGATGCCATCGAGAGTACGCCCCAACAAGCGGCGAGCATGCGAGCGCGCTCGGAATTGATGATGGCATTGCAGGATTGGGTCAGGTCGGCAGGCGGGACTCAAGCAGCCGCCGCAAAGCTGTTCGGTGTTACCCAACCCCGGATGTCTGATCTGATGCGTGGAAGATTGCATCTGTTTTCGCTTGAAACTTTGATGGACATGGCGACAACCGCCGGAATGGAGCCGCATATTTCAATCAAGCGTCCCAAACCCAGACAAAAGCGGTCGGTCACCGAATTGGCAGCCGCCTGAAAGGTGCGAATTTGAAAGGGAAAAAGGAAAGGGCGTCCGGTTGGACGCCCTTCGATTTTGGTGGAGAAGAGGAGGATCGAACTCCCGACCTTCGCATTGCGAACGCGACGCTCTCCCAGCTGAGCTACTTCCCCGGTACTTCGACAAGCACCTGAATATTAGCAAAATTCGCCACGCAGCGCCTACAGCCAAGCGGCGCGGGCACGCTGGCGGATATTGATCGCGGGGCCCTCGCGCGCCGCGCTTGGCGGCACGCGGGCGGCGGGCGGCCATGCGATGCGTTCGTAGCCCGGCAGGTCGGCATCGGCGATAAAGCGGGTACGGGAGGCATACACGTGGCGGTCACCGCGGGTGGCCTGCTGGGTGACATAGAAGCGGTGCGGCACCACAAGGTGCAGGTTTTCCCTGGCGCGCGTCATGGCGACATAGAGCAGGCGGCGTTCTTCCTCGATTTCCTCGCGGGTGCCGACAGCCATGTCGGAGGGGATGCAGCCGTCGACGACGTTGAGCACATGCACCGAGTGCCATTCCTGACCTTTGGCGGAGTGGATGGTGGAGAGCACCAGGTAGTCTTCATCCAGGCTCGTTTTGTCCGAATGCGCACTGGTGAGTTCGGGCGGGTCGAGCGTCAGTTCGGTGAGAAAGCGTTCGCGCGAGGCGAAGCTTGCGGCCAACGCCGCAAGCTGGTCGAGGTCGCCGCGCCGCGCGATTGCGTCGTCGTATTGGCGCTCCAGGTGCGGCAGGTACCAGGTGCGCGCGTGGTCGATATCGGCCGGCCAGGAGATGGCGTCGCAATTGAGGCGTTCGAAGGTCTCGACGAAGGCGCGCCACTCTTCGGCGGACACGGCGCCCGGCGGCATGAAGGCCGCCAGGGCCACGGCGGGCTCGGCGGCTGCGTCCATGGCATCGAGCAGGCGTGTCGCGGTGGCGGGGCCGATGCCGGGGATCAGCTGCAGCACGCGAAACCCGGCCATGCGTCCGCGCGGATTCTGGGCGAAACGCAGCAGCGCCAGCAGGTCTTTGATGTGCGCGGCCTCGAGGAACTTTAGGCCACCGAACTTGACGAAGGGGATGTCGCGTCGCGCCAGTTCCAGTTCAAGCGCCGCGCTGTGGGAGGAGGCGCGAAATAGCACCGCCTGGGACTTGAGGGCGACGCCTGCCTCGCGCTGCTCCAGCACGCGGTCGGCGACCCAGCGTGCCTGCTGCGCCTCATCCGGAACGGTGACCAGTTGCGGCTTTTGCGCGGAGACGCGTTCGGTCCAGAGTGTCTTGGCGTGGCGCTCGGCGGCGCGTGCGATCACGGCGTTGGACGCATCCAAAATCGGCTGGGTGGAGCGGTAGTTGCGGTCCAGGGTGACGATGCGCGCGGCGCCGAAGTCAAGGCCGAAATCGAGGATGTTGCGCACGGTGGCGCCGCGAAACGAATAGATCGCCTGGGCGTCGTCGCCCACCACCATCACGCCGCGGCCATCGGGCTTCAAGGCCTTGAGGACAGCGGCCTGCAGGCGGTTGGTGTCCTGGTATTCGTCCACCAGCACATGGTCGAAGCGCGCGCCGATTTCTGCGGCGAGCGCAGGGTCTTCGAGCATGCCGGCCCAGAACAGCAGGAGGTCGTCGTAATCCAGCACGTTCTGCGCGGCCTTGGCTTCGACGTAGGCGCCGAACAAGCCCTTCAACTCGGCTTCCCACTCCGCGCACCAGGGAAAGGCGCTGCGCAGTACCGCGTCGAGCGGCTCGCAGGCGTTGACTACGCGCGAGTAGATGGCAAGGCATGTGCCCTTGAGCGGGAAGCGCTTCTTCGTCGTGGGGACGCCGATGTCGTGGCGCACCAAGCCCATCAGGTCGCCGGAATCGCTGCGGTCGTGGATGGTGAAGGCGGCATCCAGACCGATACGCGGCGCGAACTCGCGCAGCAGGCGCGCGCCCACGCTGTGGAAGGTGCCGGACCAGGCGAGGGCGGGCGGCTCGGCTGTAGCCGACAGTCCCAGCACGCGTGCAAGCACCCGCCCCGCGCGGCGCTCCATTTCCTGTGCCGCGCGGCGCGAAAAGGTCAGGAGCAACAGTCGCTGTGAGTCGGCGCCGGCGGCGATCAGGCGGGCGACGCGGTGAGCAAGGGTGTTGGTCTTGCCGGAACCCGCGCCGGCCACCAGAAGCAGAGGGCGTGCATCCAAATTGCTTTCGTCCAGGCCATGATCGACGGCCGCGCGCTGGGCGGAATTCAGCGCGGCGAACGGATCGGGGCGGGCATCGAGTGCGATGGTCATGCGTGTTGGTCTAAGGACATCGAACTGTATATTAATACAGATGGTGTCGCGGACGACCGCACATGCGCCGCAACCGGCGCCGGGACATTGCTCGCGCCGACTTCAGGCGCGGTTTTCGGCGATGTGCCTGGCCATTGCGGCAATCACCCCCGGGGCTTCACCGAGGGCAGGGCGCAGGATGAAGCGCACCGCCGGGTGTTTGGCGCGCGCCACGTCGATCAGTTCCGGCAGGTCGCGCTTCAAGTG
>JAYVST010000144.1:0-1828 GCA_043775255.1 Burkholderiales bacterium | reverse complement strand
GATACATGTCATATGCGCAGCGCTGCGACTGGAGCTTTCCAAGCGCGCGGCTGGTGGAGTTTCTTGAGAGAAGCGCACTCGACGAGGCGCCCGCCGTTGCGCTCTTCGGTCCTGGTATTGCCGACTGCTTGCCGGTTTCACGGCAGGCTCGTTTTCAGGCTGCGCGCCGCATCGGAAAACTCTTCACCGAACGCGTCGCGCCCCTGCGCCTGGATCGTTCCCGGCGTTCGTCGCCGACTGCCGGGGCGCGCATCCGCCTTGCCTACCTTTCAGCGGATTTCCACAGTCATCCGACCCTGCACTTGTTGCGCGGCGTACTGGCCAATCATGATCGCCGGCGCTTTGCCCTGCATGCATATTCAATCGGGCCGGATGATCGCAGCGGTGCGCGCGACGCCGTGATCGGCTGCTTCGATGCCTTTGTCGATATCGCGTCCTGTTCGCCGCGCGATGCCGCGCAGAGGATCGCCGACGACGCCATTGATATCCTGATCGACTTGAATGGGTATGCCGGTACCGGGAGGCCGGAAATCGCGGCCCTGCGTCCGGCTCCGGTGCAGGTGAGCTATCTGGGATACCCAGGGACCACCGCCGCCGGTTTCATCGACTATCTTGTTGCCGACCCGGTTCTGATTCGTCCGGGCGAAGAGGCATGGTATTCCGAACGTATCGTCCGCCTGCCGGCCACCTACCAGCCGACCGACAATTGCCAGCGCGCCAGCCCCGTCGTGCCTACGCGGGCGCAGGTCGGCCTACCGGACGATGCGATCGTCTTCTGTTCCTTCAACTCCAACTACAAGATCGACGCCCTGATTTTCGGCGTCTGGATGGACATCCTGCGTGCCGTGCCAGGTTCAGTGATGTGGATACTTTCCGACCGTGACGACACGCGCGCCAATCTGCGCCGCGAAGCGCAACTGCGCGGCGTCGAAGCGTCGCGCCTGATTTTTTGCACGAGCCTTCCCCGGACGGCGCACCTGGCGCGCATGGGCCTGGCCGATCTGTTTCTGGATACGCATTTCGTCAACGCGCACACCACTGCGAGCGACGCGCTCTGGGCCTGCCTCCCATTGATCACGGTCAGCGGGGACAGCTTTTCGTCGCGGGTAGCCGCTAGTGTCGTCACCGCTGCCGGGCTCGCCGATCTGGTTTGCCCAGACCTCAAGGCCTATCGCGACTTCGCCGTTTCCCTTGCGCAAGACAAGGCGCGGCTGGCGCGCTTGCGCCAACGCGTTGAACTGGCGCGCGGCACGAGCGCGTTGTTCGATACCGAGGGGTACACAAGGCTGCTGGAGGCGGCGTACTCGACCATGTATGACATTTGGCAGAGGGGCGATGCGCCGGCGGACTTTTGCGTGCCGACCGTCGCGGGCAGGCGATCGTGCTAGGGCGGATACTCGGATCGCTCGCGAGACGCTTGCGCCCCAAAGAGCCGATCGATCATGCCGAGCAGGCGACACGATGGGTGGAGCAGGGCATCGCGAGAAACGCGGCCGGGGATTTGGCGGATGCCGCGATCTGCTTCGAGCGTGCGCTGGCACTGGACCCCGGTTCGATTCCCGCGCTGCATGGACGTGCGGCTATGCATCACCTGGCGGGCGAAAACGAGGACTGCGTCGCCTTGTGCGACGAGGTGCTGGCACGCGCACCCGAGCACATCAATGCGATCATCACCCGTGCTTTTGCCTTGCGCGGTCGAGGCGACCTGGCGGCGGCGCTCACCGCTTTCCGACGCGCGGTCGAAATCGAGCCTCGCTCCGGCCTGATTTCCTGCGTCGGCGGGGTGTTGTTCCAGCAAGGGCGGATCGATGAAGCACTCGCTGAAATC
>JAYVST010000143.1:0-1620 GCA_043775255.1 Burkholderiales bacterium | reverse complement strand
GTCAAAGGTTTGCTCGGGGCGGACTATTCGATGGAAAAGCAGCAAGACGTCGCCCATCACTTTCAGGTCTCGGAATGGACGATCCGAACGCTGCTGGTCAATCACGGCTGCGTCGATCGGGGTGACATGGATTGGGATACAGCTGGAACGCGGGTAACCTGATCTGTCTCTACCGGCGCGGCGCATGGTTCTCGCCGCTCAACTGCCTGCCTGCGCGTATCCGTGTCGACGCTTCGCTCAAGTCCTTGTGAACGTGCCAAGCCCAACTTGTTGAATTCAAGGGAGAGAACCATGACAGCCGGCAACAACGCATTCGGCGGCAAGATCGGACGCACGCGCGAGGAATCCACCCCCTGGTGGCCGGAGCGCAAAGAGGCGCAGAAGGGCAGCCCCAACATCGTCATCGTGTTCATGGACGACATGGGCTGGTCCGACCCCGGCTGCTACGGCTCCGAGATCGACACGCCCAACATCAACGCGCTGGCCGCACGCGGCGTGCGCCTGACCCACTACACCACCCATGCGATCTGCTCGCCGGCGCGCGCGGCGCTCCTCACCGGTTGCAACGCCCATGCCGTGGGCACCGGCTGGCTGGCCAACAATCATCCGGGCTATCCCGGCTATTCGGGCGAGATTCCGCTCGAGGCTGCCACGCTGCCGGAAACCCTGCGCGCGGCCGGCTATGAAACCATCATGTGCGGCAAATGGCACAACACGCCGGCGGCCGACAATGTGCCCGGTGGGGCCAAGCACAACTGGCCCTCGCAGCGCGGCTTCGACACCTACTACGGCTTCATGGACGGCGAGACCAATCATTTCTTTCCGGCCCGGCTGATGCTGGGCAATCAGGTGCTGCCGGTCGACGAGTACCCGCGCGACTACTACACCGGCGACGACTGGATGGACCAGGGCATCCGCTTCGTGCGCGAGCTGCGCGAGAGCAATCCGGCCAAACCGTTCTTCCTCTACGTGGCCAACAACGCCATGCACGCGCCGCTGCAGACCAAGCCGTCCGACATGGCCAAGTACAAGGGCACGTACGACACCGGCTGGACCGCCGCGCGCGCCGCGCGCCACCAGCGCCAGATCGAGATGGGCCTGATTCCGCCCGGCACCCGCCTGCCCGCCTCCGACCCACGCGCGCCGCAGTGGGACGCCACCGACCCCGCCAACCGGCCGCTCTATGCACGCCACATGGAAGCCTTTGCCGGCATGCTCGACAATGCCGACCAGAATGTCGGCAAGTTGGTGGCCTTCCTCGAATCGATCGGCGAACTCGACAACACCATCATCCTGTTTTCTTCCGACAACGGCGGCACCGATGCCGGCGGCGAACACGGCATGGTGCTCAACAACCGGCGCTATTCCGGCCTGCCGACCCACACCCTGGAGCATGAGCGCGGCATGTTGGCCCAGCTCGGTGGCCCGCAGAGCATTTCGCTCTATCCCACCGCCTGGGGCGAAGTGTCGAACACTCCCTTCCCCAGCTTCAAGACCTATACCGGTGGTGGCGGGCGGCGCGTCTCCTTCATTGCCTCGTGGCCGGCCCGCCTCAAGGACCGTGGCGCCATCCGCCGCCAGTTCATGCATGTCACCGACGTCATGCCGACCCTGCTCGAC
>JAYVST010000142.1:0-2105 GCA_043775255.1 Burkholderiales bacterium | reverse complement strand
GGTCAGGATTCGCGGTACTTGGCTTCGAAGCGATACACCTGATCGAAATCCATCAGGCCGGTCATGTCCTTGAAATCGATCAGGGGCGCGCCCAGGGTCACGCCGTCCTGGTCGGGCAGGAGCGCGGCGTAGGTGCGCTGCATCGCGTGGATGGCGGCCATCAGCGCGGTGGCGGGATAAATGGCGATGCCGTAGCCGAGCTGCTTTAAGCGCGCGCGCGGCAGCACCGGCGTGCGCCCGGTCTCGACGCAGTTGATCAGAAGCGGTTTGCCGCAGGTTTCGGCCAGCCGCTTGCAGGTGGCTGCCATTTCGTCTTCGGATTCCGGCGATTCGACGAACAGCACGTCCGCGCCCGCCTTGGCATAGGCTTCCGCGCGTTTCAATGCCTCGTCGATCCCCTGCGCGGTGCGCGCGTCGGTGCGTGCGACGATCTGGAAATTGGCGTCTTCGCGGGCATCGACGGCGACGCGGATCTTCATCACCATGTCGGCCATGGGAATCACCCGGCGGCCAAGCGTGTGGCCGCATTTCTTGGGGAACTCCTGGTCTTCAAGCTGGATGCCGGAGGCGCCGGCGCGCTCATAGCCGCGCACCGTGTGGCGCACGTTGAGGAGGCCGCCGTAGCCGGTATCGCCGTCGCAGATGACTGGTTTGGTGATGTTGTCGCACAGACGTTCGACCACGGCGACCATGTCCGAATAGGTGGCGATGCCGGCGTCGGGCAGGCCGTAGGCCGACGCGACCACGCCGAAACCTGTCATGTAGAGACAGTCGAAGGCGAAGCGGTCGGCAACGCGTGCCGACACCATGTCGTAGATGCCGGGGGCGGCTACAAACCCGCCCTTGGCGTGCAGTTTGGCTGCCAGGCTGGCACGGCGCTCTGAGAAATCATTCATGAAGGTTCCGGGAAGGGGTTGAAGGTGACGGTGACGCACTGCGGAGGCCGCGCAGTCGGGCATGGCCGCTATCGATATGCGCGAATCGGTCGTGCATGGCCGCTATCGATATGCGCAAATTCGCGCCACAAGGCGGCGCGCAGATGGTCAAATTGTGCACAGGATGCGGACATAAGTAAATCAGGCATTTGCCTGTTTGCCCCGATTGCACATCTGCGCGGCGCGCCGCCCGAATTGCTCGACCGCTACGAACGCCAGCGCCGCACCGTGTGTTACAAGTACGTGCAGGCCCAGACCATGCGCAATCGTGCCGATCTGGCCGAGAAAAGCGGCAGCGCACGCGAAAAGCGGCTCGCGGAAATGCGTACACTCTTGGCCAGTCTCGCCGCCACGCGTGCATTCTTGCTCAAAAACTCGATGATCGCCGGCTTGCGCGAAGCTGCGGCGATCAACTAGGAGAAGTCCATGCCCGACCATCTTGGCTACCGCAAAAAATTCGGCGTGTTGGGGCCTTCGACCAACACCATCGTGCAACCCGATTTCGACGATTTGCGCGTGCGTGGTGTCACCAACCACTACAGCCGCATCGTCATTCCGAACATTCCGGTGTCGGACAACGAGGGTTTCCTGAAACTGGTCGAGAGCATCAACGGCGCGACCCTGCAGGCGGTCGATGTGCTCAAAAGCTGCGAGATGGACTATCTCGTCATGGGCATGTCGGCGGCAACGTTCTGGAACGGCCGCGACGGCGCAGCCGCCTACCTGAAGATGATGACCGAGCGCGCCGGCGTCGGCGTCTCCTGCGGCTCGTTCGCCACCGAAGCGGCGCTCAACGTCTACAAGGCCAGGCGCATCGCTTTCCTGTCCCCCTACTTTCCCGTGGCCAACGACCAGGTCAGACGCTTCTATCAGGATTGCGGGTTCACCGTCGTGCGCGACGTCTGCCTGCGCCGTCCCAGCCCGGTGCAAATTGCCCACGCCACCGATGAGCAGTGCCGCGGTGCGATTCGCGAACTCGACGGCGACGACGTCGACGCCATTGTCCAAGTGGGCACCAACCTGTCGATGATCCGGCTGGCGGCGGCGGCCGAGCTATTCCTCGGCAAGCCGGTCATTGCCATCAATACCGCGACCTACTGGCACGCCTTGCGCGCGCTTGGGCTCGACGACCGCGTCGAGGGCTTCGGCAACCTGATGGAACACCACTAG